>JAUVBB010000562.1 GCA_030591445.1 Deltaproteobacteria bacterium
CAAAGCGAGGCATTTCCTTGAGATCGCGCAGGTTGACGTAGAACACGCCTGGCTTGGAGCCATCCATGGGGGGCGGAACATAGTAGCCGCCCGAGGCGGTATCTTGCTTGAATTCGGGTACGGCCTCGACCTTGACCGGCGAATTGGCGCCTTTGCGAAACAAGGGACTGATGCCCGCGCTGATTTCATCGATCTGCTGCTGGAAATCGGCCAGGATTTGTTTTCGGCCTTGGTCGGTGTTGGGATAAAGAAAGCGGGCTTCTTGCCGCAGCTCGACCATGGCCACGCCCAAGTCCTCGGATTCGTAGCCGGCCACATCCAGAATTTCTTTCATCTGGTGCTGAATGCGAGCCACCTGGGCCAGGCCCAGGGCGTGGACCTCGGCCGGTGTCATTAGGGTGGTGGTGTTGTGACGCAAACACCATCGGTAGTATTCCGCGCCGCCGGGAAACTTCCAAACGCCGTCGTCATTGGTGGCTTTTTTGTCGAGCTTGGTGAGGTAATCAATGAGCATCTGGTAGGCTGGATAAACCCCAGCCTCCAACTCGGCGGCCAAGCTGGCCTGCAAGCCCGTCTTTTCCTGGGCATTCAGATCCCCCAGATCGGCCAGCTTGTCTTGGAGATGAACATAAAGCAGGTGCTTACTTGGCTCGGGAGCGACAAAATCTTTCATGCCCCGCAGGACATGGGCGATCACAAATCGAGGCGGGATGAACCCTTCGCGCTCGCGCAGTTCGAGCCCTTCCAGAACTTGATCCAGATAGGGCTTGAACTTCGAGATCCGCTCGACATAGTCCTCGGCGCCGGAGCCGTCGGTGATTTGATGAATCTGGGTCATGAAATCAGGCAAGCGGATCTGGTGGCCATCGAGTTGGTTGAGCGGGTAATTATGAAACATGAAGCGATTGCTATCTTCGATGTCCTTGAGAAACCAGGCCAGCACCTCACGAGACAGGCGCTCGGAGGAGTTCATATCGTCGGTATGGTAGCTGAGCAACACCCGTCGCTGTTGCGAAAGCCAGTCAGCACGCTCGCGCTGGGATTCGACGGAGACATCGTCTAGATCATCGTTGTGAAAATCGAGCCCCAAAGGCTCGAAGATACGCAACTGCGACAGCATCATCGGCTGCTGCCATATGAACTCGATAAATACCCGCGCGTAGAAATGGCGGATAGACCAAGGTTTGAACCAGACGGTGGGGACAATAAAGACCGCGCCGGCCAAAAACACCACCGCCAGAATCCCCAAGACCCATTTCTTCAGACTCTTTTTTCTTCGGGACATGCACCTGCCTCCAGACTTGGAGATCACAAGTCCTTACTTAGCAGAAGCGCTGCCGAAAGAGAAGGGAGGGGAAATCCTTTAGAAATCGTATTTCTAGGTTACCAGCAAAACCCGGCCGAACAAACCGTCCAAGCCTTCTTCGCCCAGGCCGGTGGCGGTATTGGAGGAGTTGCCGCCAACACCATGGCGGCCGCCGGTATTGACCGCGTCGTCTAACTCAAAGGTGTTGGTATCGAGGTAGCCGGCGTCGAGGGCGTTGGTGGGGAAGACATAGATATCAAAGGAGACACCACCAGCGCCACCGCCACCACCGGCGCCGTGACCCCCGCGGCCGCCAGAGGCGCCCAAGGCCGCATCGATCATACAAAAGCCCAGGGTACCGTCGTCTACTCCCTGGCCTCCGGTCGCGCCGCTACCCGAGTCGCCACCGCCACCGCCGTTGCCACCGGCACCACCGGCGCCGCCCTGGCCTCGAATCAGCCGGTTGTTTTCGATCATCGGCAAATCCGAAATCGCCGCTGGTCCGGCATCGTCGAATAGAACCTTGAGGCAGAAGCTACCGCCGGCAGCTTCGCCCCCGCCACCGGCCTGACCAGCGCAGCCACCCGAACCACCGCCGCCGCCACTGGCCGCGAAGTAACATTCGTTGGCACGCACCCCGGCCGGAGCGCCACCACCACCGCCACCGGCACCGTGGCTACCATCCACCCCGTCTTGGCCCGCTTGACCGCGCCACTGTCCGTCGCTCACCAAGCCGTCTGCCGCCGCCGAACCCGCACCGCCGGGACCATCATCGCCGGGGGCGCCTTGCTCCCCGGCCGCCGCATCCATGGGTCCGGCGCCAATGTAACAGATCTCGCTTACGGCATCGCCGGTCATGTGCCAACCACCAGGACCACCAAGCCCAAAGTTTTGGCCCAAGCCGTCGAGACCATCTCCGTTTTGTTGATCCGCTTGCGGCTCGTTCGAATCGCCACCGGCACCGCCGCCGACATCGGTACTACCGCCCCCAGACCAGTCTTGACAGACGCGCTGGCCACCAACACCGCCGACTACGGTAGAACCGCTGGCGCACCAGACGCGCACCGAATTTGAACCCTCGTTGCCCACGTCCCCGTTTTGGCCGGAAGCGCCAACCGTACCCACCAACCCGGAACCACCGGCGCCACCGAAGACGATGTTATCGCTAATGCGCAAGGACTGATTCGAGTTGCGCACGTAAATCGCCACCGAGTTTCCGCCTTCCCAGGCCATTTCGCCGGTTACGGTAAAGCCTGAGAACTCGGTCGCTGTCGAAATAGACGAAGCATCGACCGCAATGCGATCGGCGCTGCTGGGATTGGGTGTGTAGCCGCTGAGATGGCTTACGTACAGGGCGGGGTTGCGTGACCAGTTGATGGGATTGTGGCCACCCAACACGCTGATGCCGTTTACCAGACTGAGATTCTCACGAAACATGCCGTCGGAGACGCGTACCGTGTTTTTGCCGTCGGCTTGCGCCTGCTCGATGCCGAAAGAAATGCTGGCACAGGGAGCATCCCAAGCACCACAATCCGGGTCCAGGTCATCGCCGCCGTGAGACGGGATCGATACATAGACGGCATCGACGGCCGGCAAGAGTTCACAACCGTTTTCCGCCACTCCATCGGCATCGACATAACCGTCGATGCAAGTGTAATCGCAAACGGCCAGATCGCCCGTCACCTGGCACAGCGGTGCCACATGATAGGCGGCCGGCCCACCCGGCCAGTAGTTGTGACAATCGATGCCACAAGCCCCGCAGTTTTCAACCCCGCTATAGGTGCCGTTGCCGTCTACGAAATCCTCGTCGATGACGCCATTGCAGTTATCATCGGCACCGTTGCAGGTTTCGACTGCCGGCGTACCGGCCTGCGCATCACAAACCACCGGGCCGCTGGCGTCTATCGGATCGCAAACAAAGATGCCGGTGGCCGTGCAAATACCCCAACCCACGGTGCAAACCTGGTCCTTGCTCTCCCAGTTGTCCTCATCTACTAGACCGTCACAATCGTTGTCCCGGCCATCACAGATTTCCTGGTCGCTGTCGCCCGCAACTGCGTTGCACTCGGTAGACGCACCATCCGCGCTACAGTCTAAGAAACCGTGACGCAAACAAATGCCCTGACCGGCGGAACAAGCAGTGTATAAATCAGGAAAGTCTTCATCGGTGCCGTCATCGCAATCATCATCGGCGCCATTGCAGATTTCCGCCGCGGGTTGCTGGCCCACACATTGCAACTCGCTCTGCCCCTGAACGCAATCCATGACGCCCAGGCA
>JAUVBB010000163.1 GCA_030591445.1 Deltaproteobacteria bacterium
AAAAAAAGACCCGTCTTGGCCCAGCTTGCGTATGGGCCTAAGGCCAGTGCCGGAAAGTAGCCCGGCCGGCAGGCCCGAGATGGGCGCGCGCAGTTTGACCAGTACCTCCCGATCCAAAAAGAAATGCAGCCTAGCACCGGGCACAGAGAAAACCATTCCCGCCCGGGCCAATAAGCCCACGTGGCCAAACTCGGTCAACACCTGCCGGGCCCGGTTCTGATCCAGCGGGCGCAAGTCAATGCGCTGGCCTTGCGGGTCGAGATAAAAAGAATCGGCCATCGCGGTTCCCATGCTCAGCCATGTCGTCATCAAGACACAAAAAATTTTCATTTTCAAATCGGACACCTCTTTGCCCTCCCCCGAGGGAAGAAGAAGTTCATACTAGCCAGACGAGTGAATAATGCAAGCGCCGGTAAAATAAGATAGATCGGAAAATCAGACCATGTCTATTTTATACCGTATTACAAAATAGCCTTGACTATATTGGAGTACGGTATAAAATAGACATATGAATCACACCCGCTATCTTGAGCCGTATGTCCTTGAAGATCTTGAGAAAAAGATGGTTTTTGTTGGCGGTCCTAGGCAGGTCGGCAAGACCACCTTGGCAAAAGGGCTGCTAGCCAAGCATTTCTCCGCTGGCCGATACTTCAATTGGGATTTTGACGAAGATCGTCTGGACATTCTGAACCAGCGATGGGCCAAGCAAGACAAGTTGCTTATTTTTGATGAGCTGCATAAATATCCGCGCTGGAAGTCTTGGATCAAGGGCCAGTTCGATGTCCGGCGAGAAGACCACGCCTTTCTGGTGACCGGCTCGGCTCGGCTTGATGTTTATCGTCGGGGCGGCGATTCCATGATGGGTCGGTATCACTACTGGCGTTTGCATCCTTTTAGCCTCGACGAAATCCCGCCGGGCATCAGCCCGAAAGACGCCTTTGATCGGCTGATGACCGTGGGCGGATTTCCTGAGCCATTTTTGGACGGCGACGAACGCGCGGCACGCAGATGGCGTAGAGAACGCTTCGATCGGGTTCTGCGCGAGGATGTCCGCGACCTGGAAAACGTGCGCCAGATCCAAATGCTCGGGCTTTTTTTAGAGGCCTTGCGTCAACGGGTGGGCAGTCCGGTGGTGCTTTCTCATATCGCCGCCGATTTGCAAATCTCGCCCAAAACCGCCAAGGCCTGGCTGGAAGTATTGGAAAAAATGTACCTGGTTTTCTGTGTGCGCCCTTACACCAAAAACCTTGCCCGCGCGGTGCAAAAACCTCCCAAGGTATTTTTCTTCGACAACGCCGATGTTCGCGGAGACCAAGGCGCCCGTTTCGAAAACCTGGTTGCCAGCCACCTGCTCAAACGTTTGCACCGGCAAGAGGATCGGGACGGCTACACTACCGAACTCCGGTACATCCGCGACAAAGAGGGTCGCGAGGTCGATTTTGCCATTGTGAAAGATGGACAATTGCAAGAGCTAATCGAGGTAAAATGGGCCGACAAATCCGTATCCCGCCACCTGCAATATTACGCCGAGCGCTTGCAGCCACCGCGTGCCAGCCAAATCGTGGCCAAGCTCGACCATCCCTATGATCGCAACCAACTAAAAGTGACCAACCCCATCGCCTATTTCCGAATCTAGGAGTTTAGAAATCAGATCTTCATGCTCTTCCATTTGCCGCTTTTAAAGCGGGCGAAGAGGAGGAGGCCGAGGACCGAAATATAGATAGTAGCGCCGGTCCAGGCGCCGAAGACGCCGTAGCCGAGGACTTTGCCCAGGATCAAGACGCTGGGGACGAAGAAGAACCAGGCCATCAGCAAAGACACCACCATGGGCCAGCGGGTGTCACCGGCGCCGCGGATGGCGCCGGAGGCGACCGTGCCCAGGGCGTCCATGGTTTGGAAGACGGCGGCAAAGAGGAAAAGAGTGGCGCCTAATTCGATGACGGCGGGATCGCGGCTAAAGATTTTGACCAAGGGAAAACGGAAAAAAACGAAAATCAGGCCGAAGGAACACATGATCATCAGTCCAATCTTGATGGCGGTATTGGCGGCGCGCTCGGCGGTGTCTGGATCATTGGCGCCCAGGTATTGACCGACCAGAGTGGTGGCGGCGATGCCCAGGGCCACCCCGGGCAAGAAGGACAGATGTACCAGTTGGCGTACAATCTGGTGGCCGGCTAAGGTGCTGTCACCCAGGGTGGCGACAAACATGGTAAAGACGGTAAAGCCGCCCATCTCCAGCAACCACCACATGCCCATGGGCAGACCCACGCGTAAAAAGCGGCGCAATAGATCCCAGCGCGGCAGTCTGAATCCACGAGTGTTGTATTTGGCGTGGTTCTGGGCGCGAAAGAACAGACACAGGTAGATAGTCAGCGCTACCGCCTGGCTGATCACCGTGCCCAGGGCGGCGCCGCGTATGCCGAGCACCGGCAAGCCGAGTTTTCCGAAGACCAATAGGTAGGTGGAGGCAACATTGAGCACATTGACGAACAAGGTGACTTTCATCGGGGTGCGGGTGTCGCCGATGCCGCGTAAGAACGCCACCACACAGAAATTCCCGAAAACGAAAACTGCCCCCGCCAGCCGGACCTGCATGTATTGACAGCCGAAACCGGTTACTTCAGGCGAAGAGCCGATGGCGGAGACGATGGGTTTGATGAAAGGTAGCAGCAAGGATGCCACCATTATCGTCGCTATCGTGGCTAGGAAAAACGATTGCCAAACGATATCTCCGCAGTCGCGGTATTTCTTGGCTCCCTTGAACTGGGCCACGAAAGTAGAGGAAGCGATGATGGTGCCGTTGAAAAAAGCCATCAAGGTCCAAGACAGCACTGCGCCCAAGCCGGCGGCACCTTGTTGGGCGGTACCCACGAAGCCCATGAAGAAAGTGTCGGTCAGGCCCATCAGCGACATCGAGGCCATGGTGACGACCACCGGGTAGGCCAAGGTCCATACTTCCTTGAAACCGCCTTTGGGGGCTTTGTTTTCAGCGGCCGCGTTCGGCGGGCTGGTCTGGGCACGACGACTCTTGTGGTGCAGGAAGATTCTCCTCTCGGTTTGCTGCCTCTTAGTGGTCTTTCTTCTCCATGATACGTTTTCTCGGGATCTCCCACCACTTTAAAAACCCCGGTCTTGACCATTAGTCCCCCTTCGCACTAGATTGGGCGAATCTGTTGCTGGGGGCGAAAGGAAGAAATCGTGCGCTGTTTCCTGTTCTTGATGGTCTTGCTCGTTGCCTCGGGCCCGGCATGGGCCGGCTCATTTTATATCAATAGCAAGGGAGCCCGGGTAGAACTCGTCTCGGCTCCCAGGCTTACCCACGAGACCCAGGCAGTGGAGCGAGTGTTCTTGGTACCGGGTTCCGAAAGCAGCATTTCTCTGGGCAGACAAATCATGGTCCGGCTGCATCGACCGGGCACGCTGGGGGCGGTGCTCCAAGCTACCAATTTGTCGCTAAAAGAGGAACTGGGTCGGGACAAAACCCTTTTCCTGTGTGAAGCCCGGGATGCCGATGCGGTACTGGCCGCGTCGGTGACCGCATCCGCTCTTGCCGAGGTCAAGTGGGCTCTGCCTGATTTCTCGGTGCCGGTTGAACTATACCACCGTCCCAATGACACCTTCTATTCGATGCAATGGCACCATGATCAGCCCTCGGGAGTACACATCGGCTCTGAAGCTGCTTGGGACATCACCATGGGTGACCCAAGTGTGGTGGTCGCCGTCATCGACACTGGATTCGATAATGCCCATCCTGATTTCGACGCCAATCGCTTGAAGACCGGTTACAATTCAGCAACCGGATCCAGCGATGTCTCTCCAGGGGACCGCTCTGCCGATGCCCACGGTACCGTCTGCGCGGGAGCGATTGCCGCCTCGGCCGATAATAACGAGGGTGTGGTCGGCATATGCCCTGGTTGTTCGCTCTTGAACATCAAGATGATGGATGGAAGGCCCACCAGCACCCAAATTTCCAACGGCTATAAGGCCATCACCTATGCTAGTCAAAACGGAGCCTCGGTAATCTCTTGTTCCTGGGGGCTTGACCCGAATGTTATTTCTCAAGCTGACTTTCAGCCTTATTACGATGCTATCAAAGAGGTGGTGAGCCAGGGCAGAGGCGGAAAAGGCGCGGTGATCTTGTTTGCCTCCGGCAATGGCGGCGGCGGCGTGGGTGGGCTCATTCAAGCGGCCGAATTGCAGAACATGCCCGAGGTGATGACGGTAGGTGGCACCGGGCCCGATGACTATATTGTCGACTACTCCGATTACGGGCCCAATATCTCGGTGGTGGCGCCCACGGGCTATCTTGATTACTCTGCCCTGAATAGTTTTTACGATGGCCCGCAAATTGTCAGCACCGATACTACCGGCAGCGATGGTTATTCCCGCGCTGGAATTTACTGGATGTCCAGTTCGTCGATTTTTACGGATACCAGAACCACTTTCGTCGAACCGGATACCAGCGGTAACTATTCTGCCTATTTCAGTGGCACTTCCGCTTCTTGCCCCATCGCCGCGGGCGTGGTGGCCCTGGTTTTCTCGGCCAACCCAGATCTCACCGGGGCCCAAGCTCGAACCATCGTCGAGCAAACCGCGGACAAGGTGGGTGGTGCATCCTACGATTCTGATGGTCATCACGACCGCTACGGCTTTGGCCGGGTAAATAGTGCCCGAGCGGTCAGGGTGGCCAGTCTGGGTCTAGACAACGCCGACGGAGCGCAATGCGCGGAAGATCTTAACTGTGCCCACAGTCTATGTGCCAAGACCCATCCCGACGACGCAACCGGTACTTGCGGAGAAGCAACGGACGGTGGAGTTGTCGATGCGGGACCGGATGATGGCGGCTCGCAGATTGATGCCGGCGGTACCCAAACCGACGCGGGCTGGGACGCCGGCGGTTCCCAGGGTGATCCTGGAGCCGATCAGGGGCAAGCTCCCACGGATCTTGACTCAAATCCCGATGGTGGCCTGCCAACTGCCGATTCCTCCTCCGATGGCTCCGCTGATCAAGAACAAAAAAGCGGTGGTTGTAATACCACAGAAGCTTTCGGCAACCTATTGCTGCCGATAGCGTTTGGTGCTTGGCTGTCTTTGCGCCGGCGTCGCCGAGAAGTTCTTCCCTGCTGAGAAAACCTAGGTAAACCCCCGATTGAAAAGTTCCATCCAAGAGGATACACTCGGCCGGTCAAAGGAGGTGGACTGTGAAAATTGTGGTTGTTGGAGCTGGTTACGTCGGCTTGGTGGCCGGGACCTGTTTTGCCGAGACCGGACACGATGTGCAAGTGGTGGAAGTGGATCAGAAGAAGATCGATAGCCTGAGCCAGGGCAAAGTGCCCTTTTATGAGCCGGGCATCGCTGATCTGCTGCGGCGCAATCTGGAGCAGCAACGTTTGCAGTTCACCCAGGATATCCGCAAGGCTTTGCGCCGGGCCCAGGTGGTTTTCATCGCGGTGGGAACGCCGCAGGGCGAAGATGGCAGCGCCGACTTGAGCTTTGTCTTGCAGGTGGCCCAGCAAATCGGTCAGGCCATGGAAGGGCCGCTGGTGGTGGTGAACAAGAGCACGGTGCCGGTGGGTACCGCCGACCGGGTGGGCAAGGTCATCGAAGCTATCAGCTCGCACCCGGTTACGGTGGTGAGCAATCCAGAGTTTCTGAAAGAGGGTGCGGCCCTGGGTGATTTCATGAAACCCGATCGGGTGATCATTGGCACCGAGGATGAAGACGCGCGCAAACTCATGGCGGACCTGTACGCGCCTTTTTTGCGCACCGGCAATCCGATCTTGTTCATGGACAACCGCAGTGCCGAGCTGAGCAAATACGCGGCCAATGGTTTGCTGGCCACCCGGATTTCCTTCATGAATGAGATTGCCTTGCTTTGTGATGCCGTGGGCGCGGACGTGGATCACGTTCGCTTCGGCATGGGTTCGGACGCGCGCATTGGGCACGCCTTTTTGTTCCCGGGCGTTGGCTATGGGGGCAGCTGCTTTCCCAAGGATGTCCGGGCGCTGAAGCGCACCGGCGCCGAGAATGGTTTGGAGATGGAAATTCTCAAGGCCGCTGACCGGGTCAACGAACGCCAGAAAAATGTGATCACGCGCCGGATTGCCTCCCGCTTCGGCACCGAACTTGCCGGTCTTACTTTCGCGATTTGGGGCCTGGCTTTCAAGCCCCGCACCGACGATGTCCGCGAAGCCCCGGCCTTGGTCATTATCGAGAACCTGCTGCGCGCCGGCGCCCAGGTGAAGGTGTACGACCCGGAGGCCATGGAAAACGTCCGCGAGATCCTGGGCGATCGAATCAGCTATTGCGCCGATGGTTACGAGTGTTGCCAAGAGGCGGACGCCCTGGTGGTGGTGACGGAGTGGAACGAATTTCGCTGGCCGGATTTCGAGCGCATGCATAAACTGCTCAAACAGCCGGTCTTGTTCGATGGCCGCAATCTTTACGATCCCAAGCGAATGAAAGAACTAGGTTTTGAGCACATTGGCATGGGTCGGAGTTTAGCCACATGAAAATTTCCTTTCACGGAGCAGCCCACCGGGTGACCGGTTCCTGCAGCTTGATTCAATGCGGAGACCGGCGAATCCTGGTCGACTGCGGTATGATTCAGGGTGACGAGAAGGCCCCCGAACTCAATCGGGAGGACTTTCCTTTTGATCCGGCCTCTCTGGATGCAGTGGTGCTAACCCACGGTCATCTGGATCATGTCGGCCGGGTTCCGCGTCTGATTGACGAAGGATTTACCGGGCCCATTTTTGCCCACCCGGCGACCGGTTCTCTGGCCGAGATCGTATGGCGCGATTCAGTGCGGCTTTCTTCCTACCAGGGCAAGCCTCTGTATAGCGAGGAGGCAGTGGAAAAAACGACACAGCTCATCCAGCCCCTGCGCTATGCCGACCCGGTCCAATTGGGCGACGTCGAGTTGCGTGCCTATGATGCCGGCCACATTCTGGGTTCTGCCCATGTCTTGGTCTCCTACCAGGGCAAACGTTTGCTGATGTCTGGTGACATCGGGCAGCCCGACACGCCCATCATTCGCGATCCCAATCGGCAGTGGGATCAGCCCGTTGATGCGGTGGTGATCGAGTCGACCTACGGCAATCGCTTGCACAAAGATCGGCAGGCTACCGTAGACGAGTTCAAGCAAATCGTAACCCGGGCGGTGGCCAGCAAAGGCATGGTGTTGATTCCGGCCTTTGCCATCGGCCGCAGCCAGGAACTGCTTTTTCACTTCAACCACATGGTAGATTCGGGGCAAATCCCTAAAATTCCGGTGCTGCTGGATTCACCCATGGCCCAAAAAGTGACTGCCATCTACCGCGCCCATCGAGAGTGTTACGATGAGGAGACCTGGGCCCAGATCGACCGCGACGATCCGCCCATGCGTTTTCCTGGTTTGCGCGAACTGGTCTCTGCCGATGAATCGCGCGCGGTTGAGCACATGGCGCCGCCGGCCATTATCATTGCCGGTTCGGGCATGTGCACCGGCGGACGGATTGTGCACCACTTAAAATACTTTCTGGATCGCGAGTCGACTTCGGTCTTGTTCGTGGGCTGGCAGGGCTATGGCACGCTGGGTCGGCGCTTGGTCGATGGCTTGGATAAGATTCGGCTGTATGGTCGTTCCATCGAGGTGCGGGCCAAGATCGAAACCTTAGGCGGATTCTCCGCGCACGCCGATCGAGAAGATCTGGTGGCCTGGGCCAGTCAAATTCCGGGCCCGCCCGCCGCCTTTCTTGCCAATCACGGTGAAGAAGACGCCGCCCAGGGCTTGGTCGAGGCCATGACCAAGGCCGGCTTGAGCGGCTGCCAGGCAGTCGAACCCGAGCAAAGCTTCGAGCTGTAAGTGGCCAAGTCTTTCCACATGGTCAGCCTGGGCTGTCCGAAAAACCGAGTGGATGCCGAGGTGGTGTGGGCCGAAGCGGCCGAGTTGGGTTTGGTTCCGGTAGACGATCCGGCCGCGGCCGACATTATCGTGGTCAACACCTGCGCTTTTATCCAGTCGGCGGTGGAAGAGTCGGTAGACACCATCGTGGAAATGGGTCGCTACAAACAAGAGGGAAAGTGCACGCGGCTGGTGGTAGCCGGTTGCTTGACGCCCCGCTATGGACAAGAGTTGCTAGATGCCATGCCGGAGGTGGATCTATTCACCGGCCCGGCGGAAGTCGGCAAGCTGGGCAAATGGCTGGCCGAGTCGGAAGCGCCGGCCCGTTTGTCTTGCCAGCCGGCGGCCGGCTTTCTGCCCAGCGCCGCCACCGCGCGGGCCAACTCCTTGTCGCCGGGCTCGGCCTACCTGAAGGTGGCCGAAGGCTGCTCGCGCCGTTGTTCCTTCTGTGTCATTCCCTCCTTGCGGGGCCTGCAACAGAGCCGGCCGCTTGCCGATGTGGTGGCCGAGGCCGAGGCCTTGCGTTCCTTGGGAGTGCGCGAAATCGTGCTGGTAGCCCAGGATCTGGCCGGCTGGGGCCGGGATTTGAAGGGCGCGGCCGGCTTGTTCGATTTGGTGGCGGCCTTGGCTGATGTGCCCGGACTGCGCTGGCTGCGTTTGATGTACCTGTATCCCACCGATTTGTCTGACGATTTGCTGCGTCTCATCGCCGAACGCGACAATGTACTCGCCTATCTCGACGTGCCGGTTCAGCATGTGGACCACGGCGTGCTGGCAGGCATGCGCCGCGGCGGCAATGTCGAAGAGTTGACCCAAACCATGCTGCGCTTCCGTCAAGAGATAAAAGGGGTGGTGCTGCGTACCTCCATGATGACGGGTTTTCCCGGCGAAACCGAAGCGGCCTTTGCTGAGCTCAAGCACTTCGTATCCCAGATTCGCTTCGAACGCTTGGGGGTATTTACCTTTTCGCCCGAAGAGGGCACCCCAGCCGCTGCCCTGGCAAAACCCGTGGACCAGAAGCTGGCTGAACGCAGGCAAGAAGAGCTATTGGCTCTGCAGCAAGAGATCGCCATGGCCTATCACCAATCTTTAGAGGGAAAAACCCTAGAGGTTCTGGTGGAAAGCCAGTTGGAAGAGGGAAAGTTTTTGGGCCGCGCCTGGATGCAAGCACCGGAGGTCGACGGGCAGACCGTGATCTGGGGCGAGGCCGAGCTGGGCCAGATAATCCAAGCCAAACTTATCGATAGCGGGCCCTACGATCTGGAAGTGGAAGTGCTCTCGGAATCTTAGCGTGCTTACCGAACTGTTTTCGCATGGACCTCGGTGATTGCGTCCGGGTAGTGATCGAAGGCGACCTTAACCACCATCCAATTACCATCGGTTCCCGAGAAACCATCGCTTACCGGGTCGAGCACAAAAGGCAAGGTCACATCCGGGTGACTGATGTCTTGTTCCCGATAACCCCATGAACCGTAAGTAATGGTGGCTCGCTCCATACCGGCCGCCGAGATCTCCAATTTGCGTCCGTCCCAACTATCGATTTCCCACTGAAAAAATACCACGGGATCGGTGAAGCTAGCTGGGTGGATGCGGGCGACATCGCGGGTCAGCCCGTAACCGGTGGCATAGCCCGAAGAATAGCTGATAATGGATCCATTGCCGTTCCAAGTGTGGGTATTGTCAATCAAGGGGGCCACGGTGTAGGAGCCCCGGCTGTCGCCTGGGCCCTCACGGGTGGCCCGGGCTTCGACGGCGAGCACTTGGCTCGGTTTTTTATCGAAGGCGACCATGATGGTGTACCAGCTACCGTCATAGGCCGGGAAGCCGTCCTGGCTGGGATCGAGCACGAAGGGCAAGGGGACCTGGTAAAAAGAACGGTCCCACATGCGCGTGTCCCATGGTCCGTAGCTAATGGTCGCCGTCTCCATCCCGGCGGCCGAGATTTTCAGATAGCGGCCGTCTGTCTGATCGAGTTCCCATTGGAAAAAGACCACCGGGGCCAGATCGGAGCTGGGATGAATCTTGGCGATGTCCTGGGTTAAGCCGTAACCGACAGCATTGCGAGAGGAGTAACTGATGATGGAGCCAGTACCATTCCAGGAATAGGACTTGAAATAGTCGCCCCAGGGCAGTCCGCCACCTTCATCTTCGGCTTCGGTCGCCTTTTCTATCCGTTTGATTTCCGGGTTGGCAGTTTCAGAACCACATCCCAGCAAGGGCAATAAGCTCAAAGACAAACAGAAAATCAAAAGACGCTTCCACATAGTGGTGCTCCTACCAGTGTCAGAATGTGAACAAATATCCTACCAAGAGGGAATGAGTAATGGGAATTGGCGCCGATGTCAAGCAGGATTTGTCATAATCTTGAAAAAACACGGGTCGTTTTGTGGTATGAGACTGACAGATAAGGAATTCGAATGAAGATCACATTGATTCAGCCGGCCATGGGCAGAAAGGACCAAAGCTTTGTCGAGTCCTGGAAGATGGAGCCGCTGTCCATCGTGGCTCTGGCCAACTTGACGCCGGCGGACCACGAGCTTCGCTTCTACGATGACCGGATCGAGTCCATAGATTACGATGAAGCTACCGACTTGGTTGCCATCAGCACCGAGACCTATACCGCCTGTCGCTCCTATCAGATAGCCGCCGCGTTTCGGGCCCGCGGAGTGCCGGTGGTGATGGGCGGCTACCATGCCACTTTGATGCCCGAAGAATGTGCCCGCTATGTCGACGCCGTGGTGATAGGCGAGGCCGAAGGAGTTTGGCCTACGGTGCTTACCGATGCCCAACGAGGTCAACTGCGGAAACGTTACCAAAACCAAGTGCGGCCTTCTCTGGTTGGGCTAGGGCAAGATCGCAGTATCCTGGCCGGCAAGAAATACATGCCTCTGACTTTGGTGGAGTCGGGCCGGGGCTGCAAGTTTGCTTGCAACTTTTGTTCGATAGCGGCATTTTTCAATCGTAGCTATCAAGCCCGCCCTGCCCAGGAGGTGGTCCGAGAGATTGCCGCCAGCGGACGAAAGCTGGTGTTTTTGGTCGACGACAACATCATTGCCGATTTCGATCGGGCCAAGGATTTGTTTCGCGCCCTGATTCCTTTGGGCATTCGTTGGATGGGACAGGGCACTCTGACCGCCGCCCGCGATCCCGAGCTCATGCGTTTAATGAGGCAGAGTGGTTGCGAGGGCTTGCTTATTGGTTTTGAATCGATCAACCAAGCCAACCTGAAGGCCATGAACAAGTCCTTCAATATTTTTCCGAAGGGTCGCAGCCTGGCCATCGCCCGTTTGCGCGATCAGGGCATAAAGATCTACGCCACCTTTATGTTTGGCTATGAGCACGACAGCGAAGAAATCTTCGAACGCACGCTAGAATTTGCTCTCGAACAAAAGTTTTTTATCTCCGCCTTCAATCACTTACAGCCCTTTCCGGGCACGCCCCTGTACCAGACCCTGGAACAGGAAGACCGCCTTCGCTATCCCCGTTGGTGGCTAGAGCCAGGCCTGCGTTTCGGAGACATTGTCTTTTGGCCCCGCGATCACAGTCCGGAAGACTTCTACGACAAAATTATGGATTTGCGCCGGCGTTATTTCAGTGTCCGCAGAATCCTCAGCCGCGCCACCGACTTCAAAGCCAACCTGGCCTCCCCGGTGTCGGCCGGATTCTATTTCTGGGTCAACGCCATCATGCGCAAAGAACTAGGCGACAAATTCGGCCTCCCCCTCGGCGACCAAAACGAAGCCCATCCGATAGAAATAAAAAAGCGATCTCCCTAAGCGAGGGAATTCCCTCTCAGAAGATCGCCTATTCATTTACCCGCGCATGTTCAAACCAAGCGCGAACAACATCACAGTTTTCAGTTCAAATTAAAACTATGCGCTTACTGGAGCTACGTCCTTGCCAAAAGTGCGAAGGGTTCCCTTTTCGACCATGCCAGCCTTGAGAGCAGTCTTGTTTTTCATTTTATTCTCCTTGGAAAATCTATGTTATTTCTCATCACAATCTAGTGTGGTTACTAGCAAGGTCCATGCCGAAAACGTGAAGAATAAATAAGTCTTTATTTGCAATAGGTTACAAAATTGGCCAAATTTGCTTCCTGCCATCGAGTGTTGCCTATTTGTGTTTTTGCTGTAGTGCTAGGGAAACGATTCGGAGCTTATGAAATTTTCCAGTAGGGTTCCAAGTGTGTCGCCGGGGCGGGCTAGGTTTTGGATGATGCGGAAGTGGTTGGAGTTTTTTGCCTCATAGTTTTTAACGCTGGCGCCGGCTTGGCGGAGGGCTATTGAGAACATTTTGGCTTGTTGGTGAAGGCTGGGGTGTTCTTTATCGGCATGGGCGATGAGAAAGGGGGGCAAGGGGGATTTGCCCAAATGGTTGGCGGGGGAGGCTTTTTTCCAGTTTTCGGGATGTTCGGAAAATACTTCTTTGGCGAGTTTGGGTACATCGCGGGCCATGAAGGTGATGTCGTAGGGGCCGGAGATGGCGATTACGCCGGCGATGATTTTGGGGTCCAATTTTTGTTCGGCAAGCCAGCGGGGATCGCAGGCTAGCAGGGCGACCAGGTGGGCACCGGCGGAGTGGCCCATGAGGAAGATTTTCTTGGGGTTTCCCTGGTATTTCTTTATGTTAGCGTAGACCCAGGCTAGGGCGCGGGCGCTGTCGCGGACCTGGGCGGGATGGGGGTGGCGGGGGGCCAAGCGATAGGAAATGGCGGCGGTGAGAATGCCGCGGGCGGCCAGGCGGCGGCCTAGATTGCCATAGTCCTTGCGATCACCGCGCTTCCAGGCGCCGCCGTAGACGAAAACGATGACGGGATGAGGTCCGGGTCCCGGGGGCAGGTAGAGATCGAGCTGGTGCTTTTCTGGATCGGCTCCAGGGCCGGAATAATAACACAAATCGTCGATTTGGCGGGCGCCGGCCGGCAGGGCGGAGTGCTCGAAGGCACGGGAAAAGGCGCAGGCGCTAAGTTGGGAGAGGCCGGCCATCAAGATCAGACATTGGATTATGGGTGCTCTTTTCATGGGCATCATTGTAGCCCAGGCAGGCGCGGGTTGACAACGCCCGGGCGGCAAGATTGAATGAGCTTCTCATTGGCAACGTCGCAATAAGAAGAGGGAGATATGAAAACGACTTTGATAATCGGATGTCTGGGATTTTTGCTATCGAGCGCCGCGGTCGGGGCCGCCGACTTGTCTCCCGAGCAAGTGGCGGATCGGATACAGAAATTCTATGATTCTACCCGCGATTTTCAGGCGGCTTTTCAGCAAGAATACTTCTCCAAGGCTCTGGAACGAAAAAAAAGATCGAGCGGCTTTGTGTATGTGAAAAAACCGGGGCGCATGCGCTGGGATTACAAAAAACCCCGGCCCAAGCATTTTGTTGCCGACGGCAAGGCTTTGTATATTTACGACCCGGAGCTGGAGCAGGTGATGGTGGATCGGGAATTTAGCAGCTCGAGTCTTTCCACCGCGGTCACTTTTTTATGGGGCCGGGGTAAGCTGCAAGATGAGTTCAAGGTTCAATTCTCCGCCCGCAAGGATCTGGGCGGGCCCGGTCATTACTTGTTGGAGTTGAGGCCCAAGAAAAAAGCTCGCTTCAAAAAGCTACTGTTTGTGGTGGAGAGAAAGACTTTTCAGGTAAGCGAAACCCTGGTTTTTGATCCCGGGGGCAACGTCAACCACATCTTCTTCGCCAATATGGCGACCAATATCGGGCTCAAAGATGATGCCTTCCAATTCCACATTCCGGCCGGGGTGGAAGTCATCGAGATGCCTGGAAAATAAGGCGCGGCCGCCATCAAAGGGCAGCGTGATCCTGGGTGAAAACTTCGCGGGGACGGGCGCCATCGGCGGGGCCGACGATGCCCTCTTGCTCCATGCGTTCGACTAGGCGGGCGGCTCGGTTGTAACCGATGCGCAGCTTGCGTTGCACCATGGAGGTGGAAGCTTGGCCCGCCTCGGACACCACGGCTATCGCTAGATCGTACATTTCGTCCTTGAACTCAT
>JAUVBB010000273.1 GCA_030591445.1 Deltaproteobacteria bacterium
ATCATAAATCACGGAACCAATGAGGGGTTGATCTTCATGTCCCAGGTGGAAGTGCATAAATTTGGTGGGTCCAGTTTGGCTTCGGCAGAGCGGATCTTGCATGCGGTTCGGTTGGTGATAGAGGCCCAGGCGGAAGCGAAGGTGGTGGTGGTGGTCTCGGCGCTGGGCGGGGTGACCGATGAACTGGTGGCGGCGGCGGTGGCCGCGGTGGGCGGGGATCGTGAACGGGGGCTGGACGGGATTGGCAAGATCTTGGCGCGGCATGAAATGGTATTGGCCGAGCTTAGCGATGGGGACCAACATGAGATCTCATTGCAGCTGGCCGGCATTTGCTCCGAACTTGGCGATTTGATTCGTGGGGTGGTGCTCCTGGGTGAGCTTTCGCTGCGCATCAAGGATCGAATTCTGGCTGGTGGGGAGAAACTCGCGGCCCGGCTTTTTGCCGTGGCACTCAAGGGGCAGGGCGTGGAGGCCGCGGTACTGGATGCCGATACTTTCTTAGAAACCGATGACCATTTCGGTAGTGCCAATGCCCTCAGCGGGGTGGCCGACCGAACCATGAAAGCGGTGTTGCAGCCCTTGCTGGACGCGGACCAGGTGCCGGTGGTGACCGGTTTTTGCGGTCGCGCTCCCGATGGCGCGACCACCACCTTGGGCCGGGACGGTTCCGATTTAACTGCCACTCTGGTTGCGGGCACCGTGGCGGCCGGCCAAGTTGTTATCTGGACGGACGTCGATGGCATCTTTGGTGCCGATCCGCGGGTGGTGCCCGAGGCGCGGGTCATTGCCCAACTGAATTATCGCGAGGCCGCCGAGATGTCTTACTACGGGGCCAAGGTGCTTCATCAACGGGCACTGATTCCGGCCGCCGCGCGCGGTATTCCCATTCGCGTACGCAATTCCTTGGCCCCGGAGGCGACGGGGACCATGGTCGATAGCCGTTTCACCCCTGGCTCGCACCCAGTCAAGGGAATCAGCGCCATCCAGAATCACACTTTGATCTCGGTCGAGGGCAAGGGCATGGCCGGCGTGCCCGGGGTGGCGGCGCGGGTATTTGGCTGTCTGGCGCAAAAAGAAATCAGCGTAACCATGATCAGCCAGTCCAGCTCGGAGTCAACCATCAGCTTGGCGGTTCCGGCCGAGCATGGCGAGGTGGCCGAGACTTCCTTGAAGCGGGAGCTGCGGCCCGACATCGTCCGTGGTGACATTGAGGAGATTGTGGTCTATCGGGATGTGGGTTTGGTGGCCGCGGTGGGCATGGGTATGGCGCACATGCCGGGAGTGGCCGCGCGGGTGTTTGCCGCCTTGGGTCGGCGTAAGATTAGCTTGCTAGCCATTGCCCAGGGTCCCTCCGAACTGAATATTTCCCTGGCTGTGCAAGGCCGGCAAGCGGATGCGGCGGTGCGGGCCCTGCACCAAGAGTTCTCTTTGCATCGAATCGATACCGGCGAAGACAGCACCCGTAGATTCGATCTGATTTTACTGGGCTGCGGCCAAATTGGGCGCGCCCTGATTGAGCTGGTGCAGGAGCGCCAAGCGGATATGTTTGCGCGTTTCGGTTTACAGGCCCGCATCGTGGCCATCGCCGATCGCAGCGCCAGTCTGTTTCATCCCACCGGACTCGAGCCCGAACAGTTAGCGGCGGCGATGGCGGCCAAGAGCGCGGGCGCGTCGCTGGCCGGGCTGAGCGATGCCGTTGCCGGCGACCCGAAAGCCATGCTCGCGCGCGCGGGCAACTATCGCCTGGCGCGGCCGGTGTTGGTCGATGTCTCCGACGCCGATCAGGCCCACGAGCTGTTTAGCCAGGCCTTTGCCCTGGGTTACGACGTGGTGACCGCCAACAAGAAACCCTTGGCCGGCGCCTTGGCTGACTATCGAGTACTGTTGCAGACGGCCCAAACCCAGGGACGCTTGCTCAAAGCCGAGGCCACCGTGGGCGCCGGTTTGCCGGTGGTCGATACTCTGGAGATGTTGTTGGCCCCCGGGGATCAGCTTAGCCGGGCCCGGGGCTGTCTTTCTGGTACTTTGGGATTTATCATGGCGCAACTCGAAGACGGCCAACCCTTGTCCGAGGCCGTGGCCGAAGCCGTGCGCTTGGGCTATACCGAACCTGACCCGGTGGTCGATTTGTCAGGCGTAGACGTGGCGCGCAAGGCAACCATTTTGGGACGCATGTCGGGCTTGGTGTTAAGTGATGAGCCGCCTGCCCTGACCGGCCTGGTGGATTCCAGCCTGGCCGGTTTGGAACTCGCCGATCTTCTGGCCAAGCTAAAGCAAGTCGATGCCCCCATGGCGGCCCGGGTGGAAAAGGGCAAGCAAGCGGGCAAGGTTTTGCGCTATCTAGCCCGGGTCGAGCAAGGAAGTATCGAGGTAGGTTTGGCGGAGCTTGATAAAGACTCGGCCTTTGGTTCCCTGCGTGGAAGCGACAACATGATCTTGTTCGAGTCCGAGCGTTATCGGCAGCGGCCGCTTACGGTCACGGGTCCCGGCGCCGGGGTCGAAGTGACCGCCATGGGCGTGCTGGGTGATATTTTGCGCATTGCCGCGGAGCGGAGGTAATGGTGCTGACCGGCAATTCGGAAAAAGTGACTGCCTTTGCTCCGGCCACGGTAGCCAATCTGGGGCTGGGATTCGATATCCTGGGCTTGGCGCTTTCGTCCCCCGGCGACACGGTCAGGGCGCGCCTGGTGCCGGGCGATGAGGTTCGCCTGATTCGAGTGGACAACGACGGGGGCAAGCTGCCCCTGGCTGCCGACGCCAACACCGCCGGCATTGCCGCGGCCGCCACCCTGAAACAAGCCGGCATTCGAGCCGGCGTAGAGCTGGAGTTAGAAAAGGGTCTGCCTATTGGCTCAGGTCTGGGTAGTTCAGCTGCCAGTGCCGCGGCCGGTGCCTTGGCCGTGAATCTATTGTTGGGCTCACCCCTGCGCAAAGCTGACTTGCTCGAGCCCTGCATTGAGGCCGAAGGCGTGGTCTCCGGCCGCCATGCCGACAATGTGGCGCCGGCCCTGCTCGGCGGCCTGATCCTGGTGCGCTCGTTGGAACCGCTAGACCTGGTTCGCCTGCCGGTGCCCGAAGATCTGATGGTGACCGTGGTGACCCCCGAGATTGAGTTGCACACCCGAGAGGCCCGTTCGGTTTTGCCCGAGTCGGTGCCCTTGCCCTCGCTGGTGAGCAATACGGCTAACATCGCCGCCCTGATTAGCTCGTGTTATACCGAGGATTTGTCACTCATGGCCCGTTGCGTGCCCGACGCTATTGTCACTCCGGTACGGGCCGCCATGATTCCCGGTTGCCAAGAGGTCATCGGCGCGGCCCTGGATGCCGGCGCCCTGGGTAGTTCCATTAGCGGCTCGGGACCGTCGGTCTTTGCCCTATGTCGTTCGACCCGAAGCGCGCAAGAAGTGGCGATCGCCATGGAGGCCGCCTTTGCCTCCGCCGACTTGCGCACCCAAACCACCATTTCACCGGGGGATTGTCCGGGAGCCCGAAGACTATGACCGCCCTTGCCTGGAAATTGACCTGCGTTGATTGTGCCACCGACTACCCCGGCTTAGAATTGCGTAATCGTTGTCAATGTGGCGGCACCCTGGACGTGGTCCACGATTTTTCCGCTGTGGCCGATTCACTAAGCACCGCTTATTTCGATCAGCGTTTGGGCGCCCGTCTTCCCGCCGACCGCTCGGGGGTATGGCGATTTCGAGAGCTGATCTTGCCTCTTTCTCCCGACGAGATCGTCACCAAGCCGGAGGGCAACACCAACTTGTACCGCGCGGCGCGGGTCGCGGACTATGTCGGTTTAGACGACTTTCAACTCAAGCACGAAGGCGAAAATCCCACTGCCTCTTTCAAAGATCGCGGTATGACCGTGGGCATCAGCCTGGCCAAAAAACTGGGTATGACCCGGGTGGCCTGTGCTTCGACAGGAAACACCTCGGCCTCCCTGGCTGCCTATGCCGCCCAGGCGGGCATGAAAGCTTACGTGTTTATTCCCGAGGGCAAGATTGCCTACGGCAAGCTGAGCCAGGCGCTGGCCTACGGGGCCCGAACCATTCAGATCGCCGGTGATTTCGACCGGGCCATGCAATTGGTTGAAGCACTTTGCGATCAAGAGGGGATCTACCTGCTCAATTCCATCAACCCTTTTCGCATCGAGGGGCAAAAAGCCATCGGCTTCGAATTGCTGCAGGACCTCAACTGGGAAGTACCCGACTGGATCGTCCTACCCGGCGGCAACCTGGGCAACAACTCTGCCTTGAGCAAGGGTCTTTACGAGCTCAAAGAGCTGGGACTCATCGATCGTTTGCCGCGCATCGCAGTCATTCAGGCCGAGGGCGCCAATCCGCTATACACCGCTTACACCACCGGTCGCGACCTGGTGCCGGTAGCGCAGGCCGAGACCATTGCTACCGCCATTCGTATTGGCAATCCGGTGTCTTTTCAAAAGAGCATGCGCGGCATCCTGGCCAGTGACGGCATAGTCGAGCAGGTCAGCGATCAGGAAATACTCGATGCCAAGGCCCAAGTCGATGCCGCCGGCATCGGCGCCGAACCCGCCTCCTGTACCACAGTGGCCGGTGCCAAAAAATTGGTAGCGCGAGGAGTGATTGGTCCCAAACAACGCGTTTGCGGCATACTGACCGGGCACCTGCTCAAAGATTCCGACACGGTGGTGGGTTATCACCGCGATGAACTTGCCGGTATAAAAGGAAACTACGCCAACCCACCTATCTCGGTCGCTGCTAATTTGGCCGAAGTGCTAAAACATATCCGAGACTAAAACAAAGCACCTTCATTTTGCCATCCCCGTATTCCGTTCCCGTTTGCCAAAAATACGTCTCTCTCATTACTTTATTGATAATGGAACTAACTCCGAACGCGCCTCAATTCCACACCACCAATCACTTTTCATATCGACTAACAGTGTATAGGTTTGATACTTCCAGACGAATCCTGTGCCTGAAAAAAGAGCGTTGAGATATTCTCGGATGGAATTACAGCTGTGGATTTCATTTCTTTTCAACGTATTGATCTTTTCATTCCATATCGCGTCCTTGGAGTCATTAGGATATTTGATCTCCAAAATCATATTTCTGCTTCTTAAATAACTTCTGATTTCTTCAAGGATTTCCTTAACAGTATCTCCTGAAATTTTGTATTTAGGCGGTTGATTCATGATGTAATAGACGTTGGATTCCTCGAAGCGCGGGTAGAAATTAATTGCTCTACTTTTCCATTGATTCCAAACGTATCTACGATCTTCGGTTGTAATACTATTCAATGCGTTCTTCAGGGACATTTTTCCAACAATCGAGAATTTCGTGTCATTAAGACAAGTCTGGTCACTTCCTTTACATCTCATCATAGATTTCTCTAAATAAATCGGTACCTCGTAAGACCTTGCCAATTCGATAATTACATCTTCTATTCGCGAATTATGAATACTGATTTTTCTAACGGAATTTAATTTGATCCATTCCTTCACATCGCATTCTTCTTTCGTCTTGCTCAGAACTTTCTTGTCTAAATGTGTTGAATAGTGCCTCCCAAGGGATTGTTTTGATTGGTCATGTTGGTAGTTAAGTATCTTCACTTCGCTTCGTATTGACATCATGTATCCGCAATTATCTGAATCAGTCATGTTACTTATTTTGGTTATTTCACTACGCCAAGTCCAACCAATTCCGATTCTTGTGACCAGTCTATTCAATAAGTTTCTCAGCGATTCTTTACGTATTCTTAGAGTGGAAATTTGCTTCAGGTCGGTGTCTATTTGGTTTCTACTGCGCTCCAATTTGTTGCACCCGTTTGGATGAAGACACTTTGTTCCAACTAACTTAGGGCGGCCAATCTCTGCGTTTATGAATTTACTTCTTAGGGCCGTCATCAATGATTTGAATATGTTATAGAAACTGTCGGTAATGTTGATATTTTGAAGTTCTACGTTGAAAAGAAAATCCGGATTATTATCCAACACGGTTGGATAGATGTTGACTACCTCACAGTTCCATTCCGTCCATGAATATTTAGAGCTCAGCTTGTCCATAGTTTTATTCAGAACTTCGAAGAGGTTCATGTCGTCGCCTTTTATGGAAATATGAGGCTCATTAAGGCATCGACTATATCCAAATGTGCGCATACCACAATAACGGTAGTCTTCTTCAAGTGTAATTCTGAAGTCATATAGGGAAGACAAATAGAGAACAAAATACGAAAGATCTCCTTTGAAGGAAATGTCTTCCAATGACTTTTTTATTTTCAAACAATCAGCATGGGCAGGGCTT
This sequence comes from Deltaproteobacteria bacterium, assembly GCA_030591445.1. Taxonomy (GTDB): domain Bacteria; phylum Myxococcota; class B64-G9; order B64-G9; family B64-G9; genus JAUVBB01. Next base: position 6,285 of record JAUVBB010000273.1, read on the forward strand.
GAGCTTCCCAGGTTGCAGAAAATAATTAACAACAAGATTAACGGTAAAAAACGTTGTCCTAAAAATGACATATTTTATGGTAATAACCGATTTGCAATGATGTCAAGTGTGAAGGACAGAATCCAGAACAGACACAGAACAGGGACGGCCTCAGGTTATTTGGTTTTGGAATCATGGATGTTATATTGCTTCCCTAAAAGTTGAGTCCACTGACCTGCCCCCCGGTTTCGTCCACTTCCTATAAGATGACCTGCTCCCCGGTTTCGTCCATTGCCTATAAGAGTTCTTGGTTGTTATGGACCAAGATGACGATTCTTTGGAGTGGTCTGGTCTGCCGTTCTATGGAGTGGAATTAATTATCCAGTGGCTAAAAAAGAGAGATAGTTTGAGAGTTCCAGGCCATGCGCTTTGGCGAGTTTCTTGAGAGTTGTGCTGTGAGGCAATACTTCTCCCTTCTCAAGTCTTCGCATTTCTCTTTCAGTAATGCCGCATTCGGTTTGTTTTAGATTGTTTCTCACTCGAACTGATTTGATGGCTTCACCAATTGCCTTGATCTCTTGGATTCTTCTTTTGTCGACTTCCCGCTGGTACTTTGGATCGCAGCGATAGCGAATGGACTCAAGGTTTAGATCGATATCCCCGGCACTCCAGTGAATATGGCTTCCCGTTTCCGAAATCTCGAAGTTGCGCCACTCCGATTTTGGGATCTTGCGTAATGCGGGAATGCTAGGCAACTCAACTTGGTACAATCGTGGTTCGCAACTCCAGACGGCGAGGGTGTCATCAATCACAGAAGCAGTGGCAATGAGCTGGCTATGGGCATCATTTAGGTGGGCTTCTATGATTCGCTTGTAGACTTCGATAGAGGCAGTGGTGAAAGTTTGAACCTTGGGCCTTCTCATGGTCCTTCGCAAAGTCGTCAGGAAGGTTGATAAATCGCCAAAGTCGCAATCGTTTGCCAGGAGGGCCACGCTTTCAATCTTTAGCTTCAATTCAGGCAACGCGTTGGAGAAACGTACCAATTCGTATAGGGAGTTTGGACACTCGCCGAAAACAACCAAATTGGAAGATCTTCTTCGTCTCTTGAGAGTCTCAAGTCTTGAAACAATACGCCGTGAGGTGAGGACAAGGCCTTCCTTCTTCGTGAGCCGAGATCTGAAAGGGCTCGGGATATAAATATCATAAGCGTGTGTCATGGCAACCACCTATTCGTAATGAACTTTCTCTTCCCATTCTCCACGTTTTTCCAAGTGAAAGTGCCAGGGTAGGTGATCATCTGAGTTGAACCAGGAGAATAGACCAGCGAAGCTGATGCAGGACACCCGAGGCATATTTAGATCCTATGCGTATAGGACATTTTTGTCAATACGCAAAATCATAATGTCCGGTTTGATCTGTCTTATTGGGAAAAGAGGCGTAAGGCATCTCTCATTTGTCGTTTTTCTTCTTCTTGCTATTGGCTGGGGAACTTTTTTTCCGGTGCAGTCGCTCCCAGGTTCGGCGCATGCGGCCGACCTTCTTCGGTAGGGTATCTTTGGCGTTGTAGGCGAAGCGGGCCGCCGGGTCGACGCCGTAATGCACGTACAGAGAGATGAGATCACGCACCAGGTCGGAGATGCCTTTGGTTTGCAGATCGTAAGACAGGCAATAGCTGTCGGGTTTGTTTCTGATCATGGTTCGGGCGATGATGTACATGATGCGTTGGTCGATGAGCTCGCCGTTACCGTCGAGGTAGTGCTTGTAGGAAAAGAAGCGATCTTCGGGGGCGATGTCAATGCCGTCCTGATCCGTCTTGGGTGCGCGTAGGTTCTGGATGAGACGATACTCGTGGTCGAGGTAGTGTTGGATGGTGTTGGTCTCTTCTTTGCGTTCGAACTCGATGAACTTTCGGAAAGAATCATATAGCGTCTTGGGATTGGCGTAGGCACCGCTGATCAAGTAGTAGAAAAGCCCGCCCAGCGAGTAGATGTCGGCCGGCCGGCCCACTGCTTTGGTTACTTTGGCCCGCACGTTTTCTTCGGATTGATCGGCGTAGGGTTTTGCCAGCAGTAATTTCTTGCGCGATCGATCGGCGCTTACGATCCGGTAGGTTTCGGGCCGGTTGAAGAGAGAGAAGGAGTCATTTTCGAAGATATCGATGTAGAAATCCTCGAAGAACTCTACTTCGGGCGAGCCCTGCTGCACATTGACCAGCAGCTCGAAATGGTTGGTCTCCTGCTCCGGGCTTTGGAAATAGAGAGTTCCGGGCACGGACTGGACTTTGGTCATGGACACGCACTCATCCTTGGCCCAGGCTTTGCCTACATTGAAATCGGCCAGTTTTACAATCAGGTTTGAACCGCACAAATTGCTATCCGGCAGTTTGAGCATGATGTTGGCCGGCTTGATGTCGCGATGGCAGGTGTCGCACTTGATATGGGCATATTCGATAGCAGTCGCGATCGGTACCATGAAATCCAACACCCGGAAGATACGCTCCTTGGGTGGTATGGCCAGCAAGTCGTCCCGGCGCCGCTTGGACCTGGTACCCTTGAGCCGTTCTTCCAACGACATGTCGAGTAGTTCGAGGACCAGAAAGTCGTTCTCGACCCGGTTGCGTAAGGTGGGCGGGATAAAATTGTCGTTTTCCGACTCACCGGAGGCCAGGATCTCCACGATATTGGGGTGGCCCTGCACCCGTTCCAGGATTTCCTTTTCGAGTTGGAAGCGAAGCTGATCTTCACTCGATACGCCCTTTTGCAGGATTTTGAGGGCTACTTTGCGCCGATAGTTGGTCTTGGACTCAACCCAGCGTTCCTCGCCCAGATAGGCTTTGGCGAAACGTCCCGAACCTAGTTCGATGGGTAGCTTGTTCTCATCGCGGACGAAAGCATAGGTGCGCCTTCGGGCTACGTATTTCGAAGACCGGGCCGGCTTCTTGGCGGCAAGCGGCTTCTTGGGCGCCGAATGAGTGCTGATCTTGGGAGCTGGTTCCAGATGCGGCTGGGAATCAGTGGGCGTACGCCGGGAAATGTTCGAACTCATGAGTTTGCTCCTGCACTGTGGTAGACGAATAAGCATTCTTTCTCGGGGCCGAAGTCGAGGGCGACCATCTGACTACATTCAGATTCATCAATGGCAACTGCTTGCCCGTCAATATGGAACACCAGGCAGCCATCGCTCCGGGCGGCCCATAACACCTTGATCCGGCCGAGAATATCCCGGGCCGGGGTTAGCAGTGACAACTCGCTTTCTTCAGTTAGCTGTAAGGCGGTAGTCGGGCGCCCCTCTTGCCGGGTTACGAAACAATTCAAGCCCTTGATATGAAGGTCGATCTCCTCGTCTGGGCCCATGATCATGGTCAAGCGAATCCGGGCCAGATCTTGGGCACAATCAATATCCACCGAGCCGTCTTCGGGAAGCGGAACGAAGAGCCCGAGCCGGTTCTGGATGGACTGAACCTGGTCGGATACCGTAAGGCGCCGCGGTGTTGCGACCGGGTTACGCTCATCTGCCGGCTGACAGTCGGTTTGCCGGGACCAAAGAATCTGGGTTGGTTCCGCGCAAGAGGGGAAGGTGTCGGTTTGTCCTTTGATGACCGAATTAAAATGATAGGCAAA
>JAUVBB010000536.1 GCA_030591445.1 Deltaproteobacteria bacterium
GCGGTGGCGGTGTTGGATCCGCACCGGCAAGACTGTGAATTTCCGGCCAAGAACCTGGCGGCGGTGGGGGTCACCTTCTGCTTGGTCATGGCCTTACGTGCACGTCTTCGGGACATGGGCAATTTCGATCAGTTGCCCGAACCCAATCTGCGTGAATATATGGATTTGGTCTGCTTGGGCACAGTGGCTGATATTGTTCCCTTGCTGGAGGATAACCGCATCCTGACCCATTTTGGCTTGATGGAGTTGAGCTCGGGTCGGCGGCCTGGGGTAGCTGCCTTGAAGGAAGTTGCGGGCATGCTGACCGAGACCGTGAATGCCGGTCAAATTGCCTATCGGCTGGCACCCAGGATCAACGCCGTGGGTAGAATGGGCCGAGCGACCGAGGCGGTCGAGCTTTTGAGTACCCGATCGTATTCCCATGCGCTGAAAATGGCACGCAAACTGGATGAGGCCAACACCCAACGACAAGCGGTTGAACAAAAAATATTTGAAGATGCTTTGGCCAAGGCTGAAAAAGAACGCAAAAAGGGCGAACCCAGAGCCCTGGTCTTGGCGTCCGAAAATTGGCACGCTGGGGTGGTTGGGATCGTGGCGTCCAAGTTGGTCGAGCGTTTCGCTTGTCCGGTGGTGATGATTGCCATGGACGGTGAGACCGGCAAAGGCTCTGCGCGGAGCACCGGCCGGGTCCATCTTTACCAGGCCCTGTGCGACTGTGCCGATACCCTGGCGGGCTTCGGTGGGCACCAGGCGGCAGCGGGATTGACCATCCGTAAAGAGATGCTCGAAGCCTTTCGGAACTCTTTCTTGCGGGTGGTCAATGAGCAAGTCGGCGACCAAGCCCTGAGCAAAGTAATAAAGGTGGATGGAGAGTTGTCGCCGGCGATATGGACTCGCGAGCTGGTGGAAAAAATAGAAGCCTTGGCTCCCTATGGTGCCGGCAATCCCGAACCTAAGTTCATCGCCAAAGCGGTGGAAGTACGTTCGGCAAGAAACGTCGGCCGCGATCCACCATTTCACCTGAAGTTGACATTGACCGACGGCAAATCTCTTTTTGATGCCATTGGTTTTGGCCTCGGCGATCGTTTACGAGACATCGGCAATCGAATCGATATTGTTTACTCAGCCGAGCTGAACCGCTGGGAGGGCAGGACATCGGTTCAACTCAAACTCTACGATTTACATCCAAGTGAGCAAGAATAAGTCTATCGACGTGCAAGGGCGCGAGGAGATGCTCAAAGGGCTTCTCGATCGCCTTAAGGCCCCCGATACCGACTGGAATGCCTCGGCCTGGCCGGCCAGAATCTTGATCGGCGTTGGTTGTCTAAGCACGGCCGCCTTGGTTTATTTGGCCATGTGGATGGTTAGCCAACGGCAAATAGGTGCCCCGCACCCAAGCCCCGCGGTTAGGTTTACCGCCACCAAAAAGATGGCGAAGAATGTGGCGGGTTTGCTGCAGTTTCGCGGGAATGCAAGCCGAACCTTCTATGGGCAGGGCCCGGTTCCGCAAAAGCCTAGGATACTTTGGCGCTTTCCCGACAAAGCCATGTGTAGTGAGTCTCCGGTCGGCAAGCAACAAAAGACCTGGTGCGGAACGGGTTGGACTGGCCAGCCGGTTATTTGGGAACGTCCCGATGGCATCACCGAAGTCATTGTAGGCGCCTACGATCAGGCGGTACACTTTATCGATCTGCATACCGGCAAACGAACCCGGCCGGATTTCAAAACCGATGATATCATCAAAGGAACCGTAACTCTGGATCCCGACGGGGATCCCTTGTTGTATTTTGGCTGCCGGGATAACAAACTGCGGGTGGTGGCGCTGGATCGGGAAGTTCCGCTGGAACTTTGGCACCTGAATGCTAGTTTTGTCCCCGGTATCTGGAACGACGATTGGGACGGCAATCCTCTGGTGCTCAATGACATTCTGTATGAGGGCGGGGAGAATGGCTACTTGTTTGCCTTCCGGCTGCACCGAGACTATGACTCCCAGGGATTGGTCAAAGTTCAACCGGAGTTGCTCTTGGCGATTCGCGGTTGGACCAAGGAATTGTTGCGAAAAGTAGGCGACCAAAATGTCAGCATCGAGAGTTCGGTTGCCGCTTTTGAGAACAGACTGTATTTTGCCAATTCCGCCGGTCGGGTGGTCGGGCTGGATATCTCTAAGGTGCATGCGGGACGCGCGCCCATCGTTTTCGATTATTGGATGGGCGATGATGTCGACGCCACCATTGTCATTGACGAACAGGGTATGCTCTATGTGGCCGCGGAGATGGAACGATATTTGCCCCGGTCAGCGAAAATCGGCCAACTGGCCAAGCTAGACCCCTATCGTAAAGGCGACCCATTACTGTGGGGCTTGCATACTTCCATGTCGATTTCCGATCTCAAAGGCGGCATCTGGTCCACGCCGGCCCTTGGCAAAAAAGTGCTGTATGTGACCACCAACGCCGGCGAACTGCTGGTGGTCGACCGTAAAAACGGCCAGGTTTTGTTCCGCGATGGTATGGTTCCACACGCCTGGTCCTCACCCGTTCTGATTGAAGACAATCTCATTGTTGCCACTTGTAACGGCGAAATACGAAATTATTCCCTTCGCGATCCCACCCAGCCGGTCCGGCAATGGACCTATACTCTCCCCACAAAATTCTGCATAGAAAGCACCCCCGCGGTCTGGAAAGGCCACCTGGTGGTAGGCGCCCGGGACGGATTTATATACGCCTTGAGTGACTAGAAACTGTTTAATAAAGGAACGGAATTAATGCCTTGCGGCCGGGAGGATAGCCAGGGAAGTTTTTGCTATACCACTGATGATGGGCATGGGCGCGGGGTAGCAAGTTGGCAGCGGTCCAAACCGCGAAAGACAGGCCGGCCAAGGACCAGGTGGCTAGTGCCCAGCCGCACCACTGGAGAATCTCGCCAAAATAGTTGGGACAGGAAATCCAAGAGAACAGCCCACCATGCGGAATGTGGTAGCTGTCGTCGCCGGGAACTCTCAATCCGCGCAGGATGCGATCTGATTGTTTGCAAATGAAAAAGCCGGCCCAGAAAAGCAAACTGCCCGCCAAAAAGCGAAAATCGTAAAGCCAACTGGCTGGATAGCTTTCGGCGAAGTGAAAGAGCCAGCGGCCGTTGAGATAGCCATTGCCCAGATTGAACACCACTGCCAAAGCCACCGGGATTAGGGTCATTTGTTTTTTGGCACCGCGCATTTGAAAAGGGAAGATGAACGAACGGTGGCAATAGTGAATCTCCCAGTACAGCAAAAACAAAACGGGTAGCGGCGCCCAATCGCGCTGACCCAGAAGAAAAAGAGCCAAGAAAAAAAGGGCCGAGGGAGATTCCATCAGGATCCAGCCCAGACGCCGATCGATGCGTGGCCCCCAGCCGGGACGGGTATAGCGGCCATAGGGTGCTCGGATGAAGAACAACAGGATAAAACTGAAGCCTGCCAATACAAACCAGGCCGGCAAGAGCCATTGATAAAATTGAGTTTCCGTCATCGTATGATCTCCGGTGCCTTGCTGAAGCTACCAGAAATTGCGCAGACCCTGGGCCAAATCTTCCGGCGGAGTTAGCACGATTTCCTCGCCTAGCAATTTCTGGATGAAATAGTCATCGGTGCGATAATTGGCGTGCACGTTTTGGCGACAGATGAGACGGATCAATACCGGAAAACTACTTTCATCGGCATCCACCGGTGCGGAGTAAATACTAAAGTTGAAAGTGGAAAAGCCCATTTCATGATAATAAGCCAGGATTCTCGAAATACCCTCGGCCAAGTGGAAAAGGGCCGCGCTGTCAAGCTGGTTCAAATGCCGAACTTCGGGGAGGATGCCGAGCATCTCATTGGTGCCCAAAGGGGCAAAGGGCGCCAGCCAGTGAACGGGGCCGCACTGGGTTACATAGCGCTGGTCGAGATCTTGCTCTTTTGCTATCAACTGATCGAAATAGGGGCGGCCATGCTGGTTGGCAAAACGCCCGCAATCTGCTTGCAGTTGGGAGCTGGCGGTAGCCGGATACCGGCC
>JAUVBB010000196.1 GCA_030591445.1 Deltaproteobacteria bacterium
AGGGCTAGCCGGTGATACTCCAGAGCCTGGTCGTAGTCGTCTTGTTCACTAAACACCAAGCCCAGGTTGTTATAACATTCGGCCACATGCGGGTGATTGGGTCCCAGGGCCTTGGTCCAGATGGCAAGCGCTTTTAGATGATGTTGGGCAGCCTGCTTATAATCTTTTAGATGACGCATGGCCATCCCAATATTATTGTGGGAGAGCGCCACATCCGGATGCTCCGGTCCAAGAGTCTTTTCCTTGATCGTCATGGCCTTTTCGAATTGAGCCAAGGCCTGGTCATAGTCCTTTTGTTGAAAGTACACGCTGCCGATGGAGTTGTGATCGTTGGCCAGCGACAAATGATCTGGGCCCAGGTCTTCTTCCGAGAGTTTCATGCCTTTTTTCATGTACTCCATGGCTTGCTCATACTCTGCCTTCTGGAAATAGATAGCGCCCATTTGATTCAGTAGCTGTCCCTGCACTCTTCGATCGTTTTCTGTCAGTGCCAGACCCATTTCAATGATCGGTACCAGGAGAAGACCTTCGTCGGTCTTTGCCAATTGGACTCCGGTAACCCACATTTCCTCCAGCGCGGCGGCAAGGGCGGTCTGGGCGTCTTTTTCATGCAGGGCAATCCGACGGGCCTCGCGCAGGGTCTTGACTGCCTCGGCATACTTACCGTTGAAGTTTTGGAGATTGCCCAGCCGGGCCAAGACTTGTCCGGCGGCAACCCGATAAGGCAAGGCCCGGGCCTTGACCAGACACTCTTCTGTTATCTGTTGTGCGGGCGGATACTTGCCGATTTTCACCAGGGCGTTGACCTGGTCCAGCTGTTTTCGAATAGCTTGGTACTTGGTAAGGACGGCCGGATCCTCCGGGGGCGGCACGGCGGCGGAGAGGGCGGCCTCATCACTACAGCGCTCCAGGCGACCCAGACCGATGACCGCGGGTACTGCCCGGTCCAGAACCTGCTCCTCTTGTTTGCCGCGCAACAACGTGGTCAAGGCAGCCGTCTCCGACAGGCGTCGCTGCAGGCAGTTCATTTTCAGGTCCAGCAATCGCTCCGACTGGGTGCCATGTACCTGGGTGGCCTCGCAGGCTTCGGTGTGCAGGTGCACCCACTGGTCAGCGCGCTGGTCCAAGAGTTTCTCGACGCGGGCGAAAGTATCCGCGGCCGTGGCTCGACCGGTGGCCAAGAAGGCTTTCTTCACGTCGGCTTTGACCTCGGCATCCCAGGTTCCCTGGAGCAAACTGCCTGCGCCCTGGCAAAGACCGGCTTGGTAGTTCTTCCAGCCAAAGACCAGTGAAATGGCCGCGACCAGGCTCAGGGCAACAAAGGCTGCCGCAAAGCTGAATCGCTTTTGCTTGTTCTTTCTTCGGCTCTTTTTGTAAAGACTTTCTTCCTCCGGAGTCAGTCGCAGTGCCTCGCGGTGCTTTTCCAGGATGGCCAGCCGGTTGGGCCCGATCAGGAGCCCAAAGCGTTGGTAGCTGTACATCTCCTGGGCCAACAACTCACGCACACGTTTGAGTTCCCGGTCCTTGTCCTCCATCCACTTGCCGATTTCGAGAATCAGGTACTCGTGACTGAGTTCGTAAGAATCGGTGCCCGCTTCGGTAAATTTGCGCAGCAAGCGCGCTTGTAAGAGATGGGCCAGCATGTCGCGGACCGGCTTCTCTGGCCGGCCCGTCTCTTTGGCCACGCTGTGGACCGTAACCAGGCCCTTGGTGCCCGAAGAAGTCACCAAGGCCTTGAGCACTTCTTTGATCAAAGCCTGGGCCTGGGCGGGCAAGCGTTGGATGAATCGCTCCAGATAATCGCCCAGGATCCCGCGGGCCTCGCCCACCCGCTCGTAGTGCTGGTCGTTAATTTCTCGTTCGTCTTGTCCCAACTCGTCGTAAAGCCGATCGCAAACGATTTGTAGCTGCGGCGGTTCGGCGCCCACCGTACCCAGGTCGATCAAGATGCGAGCGACCAGCCCGGACTGGTAGGAAATTCCGGCCAACCGGGCCGGCTCTTCAATGGCCTCCGCCATGGCATCTAGTTCCAAGGCGGGCAAGGCAAACTCATTGTGAAAAATGGTGGGAATCTTGCTCTTGCATTCGCTCAGGTGATGCAAGAAATCGTTGCGCATCGAAAGCAACACCCGCACATCCAGGCTCTTGTCCTGGACCACCGTGGCCAGTTGTTCAAAGAACACCATCCGGGATTTCTTGGAAAAGCGGGTAAAAAACTCTTCAAACTGATCGATCACAATCGCCAGCGGCTTGCCCAAGCGGGTCGAAGCCTGAGCCAAGATGGCGGCCAGCGCACCGGGTGACGAACCGTCACCATAGGCAGCAAAGCTGTCGCCGGGGGCAGAATCGGCTCCCTGCTCTTGCTTGACCGCGGCCGTAAGCCCTTCGACAATTTCTTGCCCCGGGTCCTTGAGCGCCCTGCGCGTAACAACCAAATAGCCATCCCGCCGGAGCAAGGGGCAAAGCCCAGCATTGACCAGGGAGGTCTTGCCAGCGCCGGAAGGCGCGTGCAAAATCGCCAAGCGGTGGGAGATCAGTTGGCCATGAAGATTCAGTGATTCTTTGCTGCGACCGAAAAAAATGTCGTCGTCATCCTCTTCAAAGTAGCTGAGAAACTTGTACGGACGCTTGATGCCTTCTTCGCCAGAAACCAGCTGTCCATCCATTCGCTTCGAGTCCGAGCTTGGGTTCTGTTCGCGACGCGAAATCGCCTGGCCCAGGCTTTGGATGAACTCCTCTTCGTCCCAGGCGTACAGCTGCAGCCCTTTTCGCCGCCACATTCTCTTGAGCCCCGCGGTCACCCGGGGCGAGACTCCGATGGCCCTGATTTGCTTGGTGGGCGTGTCAGCCACCAGCTTGCGATAAAGTCGCTTGAACTCGCTTGAACTCCAACGAAAGCCAACAAACACCAGAACCCGCGTACTCTGGGCGGTTTGAAACGCGGCCGCCGCCAGCACGACGGCATCCATCGCTTCAGATACATCGTCTTCGGTCAGCGCCAAACTCTCCGGTCGATCCAGGTCACCGAACAACTTCACCAAAGAGACCGCTTCATCCGGCGTTTCGGTCAATTCGGCGGCACCGGCGCCGATGAATTTTTGTACCACCCGGCCGGCCAGAACCAAAGCCTGCTCCAGTCGATGATCCAGGTCGCAAGACACCACCAAGTTGCCAGCCAAGCCGGCTAGCTTGTGCATCAAGCCAGGAATTTTCTCGCTGTTTTCCCGCATGGCCGCCACCGCCGCCTGGCCAAGCTCTTTGCGCCCCTTTTCCCCTTCATACATCGACGCAATTCGATGAAAGTCCCGGCGGCGCTCTTTCCAGCCCAGTTCCTGGGCCAGTGCTCGTGCCACCAGGGCCTCCATACTGCCACCGCGGGTGCCCATGGTCAGCCCGCCCACAACCCAGGCTAGCTTCTGGTCTGCCAAAGCCCGAACCAGTTGCGGGATGACTTTTTGCTCGATCTTGGCCTGTTCCGATTCTCGGATGTCCTCGGCCCGCCACATCACTTTGACCAGCGAAAGCTCTTTACCCGCGGCCTTGAGTACTTGCTCCCCACAGGGCTGCGCCTGGAGATCCAAGGCCCCGCCCGCCTTCCAGGCAGACCCGCTGCACAAAATCTCGCCATCTCCGGCTCGCTGCTCTATCTGTTCGACAATGCCTTCGGCCTTTTCAACCCCCTCTTTCTGCTTCGGCGAACCCGGGACAATATGGATTCCACAGCACAACAGTAGGCGATCCGCCGGCGGGGCTTTGAGATTGGCCACCTCCAGCGCCTGCATCAGCTCTACCGAGCATTGCAATGCCTGCCCGGCCTTGGCAAAGCTCGCCAGCCAACCGTCCTCTTTGTCTTTTTCGAGATTGCCGCCGTGCTTCTTGATATTCTTTAAAGCCCGTGCCAGCAACTGACCCACCAACAAGCGGGCGGTTTCCTCACCGCGTTGACGAAACAGCTCTGTCGCACCCGAAAGCCGAATCAGCAAGACTGCCCAGCTCTTGTCTCCGCCCGTAGCCAAATCGAAACACCGATAAAGTAATTTCCCTTATCGTATCAAGAGCTTCACAAAAAGTCACTTTTGTAATTTGACCAACGGGGCTCAAAAACAACCGCCGCCTTCGCAGCTCAGACCGGCACAACACTGGCTGTCAAAGTCGCATTCATATTGCCTTTCGCGGCAACGTTGGCAGGTATGGTTGGCGCCGGCATCGCAGATATGGCCATCGCAACACTGGCTATTGGTGAAGCAAGCCTGGCCTAGCTCGGAGCAGTCGCGGGTATTGCACATCCCGGCCGGATTACAAACGGTACCGGCACAGCAAGCAAGCGGAGGACAGGCGTAACCATAGCCGGCACATTGCTTGCACTGGCCATAGATACACTCGATGTCAACGCCGGCTTGCTGGCAGCACTGGGAGCTGCTGGAACAAGTATCGTTGATCAACTTGCAAGGTCGACAAAGGCCATTGTCACAAAGCTCGTCGGCGCCACAGCTACCGCAGGAGCTGCCGCAAACCGGGTCGGTGCCGCAATTGCGGCCACCGCAATCGGGGCTACAGCAAGTTCCGCTCAAGCACAGTTGTCCGCTGGCACAGCTGCCACAAGACAGGCCACAGACCGGGTCGGAACCACAGTTACGATCACCACATTGGGGCTCACACACGCAAATCCCTTGCGGGTCACAGGTCTCGGCGCCGGTGCAATCGCCACAAGAGCTGCCGCAATCTGGATCAGGGCCGCATTCCCGCCCATAGCAGTCAGGCCAGCAACAGAGACCTTCCGTGCCGCAAATCTCGCCGGAGGCACACTGCCCGCAGTCCTGGCCACAGTTCGGATCCGGGCCGCAGTCTCGCCCCGCGCAATCCGGCGCACAGCACTGGCCATCAAGACATACCTCGTTATCGGCACAGCTGCCGCAGGAAAGACCGCACTTGTCGTCCAAACCACATGTTTGCTCGCCACAGTCCGGGACACAAAAACACAGACCGTCCGCACCACACTCATCAACCCCACTACACTGGCCGCAGGAGAATCCGCAAACCGGATCGGGACCACATTCGCGACCGGCACATTCCGGCCGGCAACAACGATCTTGGTCAGTACAGACCTCACCATCGCCGCAACTGCCGCAGGACGACAGACAGACCGGGTCCACACCGCAGTCACGCCCGCCGCATACCGGCGAGCAACAGGAGCCATCATTACATACTTGGCTATCAGGACATTGGCCACAAGAGCTACCACAGACAGGATCGGGCCCGCATTCGCGCTCACCACAGCGCGCAAAACACTCTTCACAAGTGCCTAGATCACCGGAGCGATCGGCCTCGCTAAGCGGCACACAGGCTCCGTCGGCGCAAGGACGCTGCCCATCGCACAGCCGAAGACATTGGCGTTGGCTGCTTCCGTCCGCGCTGAAGCAGTAAGAACCCGGCTGACAAGCATCGCCATAACGACATTCCTCGCCCAGGCCGACAAAACCCGTGCTTGGTTCCGACTTGCAGGTGGCGTAGGTACCGTAGGCGTCGGCTTGCGGACTGCAAAATTGACCATCAGGGCAGGAGGAAATAAAGGGATCGCAGGGCAAAGAACACAGCCCATAGCCACTGTATTCAAAATAACAGCGCGAATCGTTCAGATCACAGTCGCCGGCGGTAAAGTTTCCCAGCTGGCAAAATTCCATGCACCAGGAGGGTTGATCAAGCGCGGCGGCAACACACATCAGGCCGCGAGCGCAAGTATCACCCTGGTCGGTGTTCCAACAACTCTCGCCTACTCCCTGCGCCCCCACTGGCATACAGACCGGATCGCCGGCGAGGGTAAGGCTACACTTCTCACCGGCCAGACAGGGCGCCTGGCTGAGTGGATCACAGGCCTGCGTAACCGGCTGGCAATGGCCTTGTTCGCACTGCTGATAGGCGGGACAGACACCACAGGAAATCATTCCGCAAGCACTGTCAAAGTGCCCACATTCCCTGCCCTGTTGCCGACAGCTTTGCTCTTGGCACTCGTCGATACAAAGCGCGCAAGCCAGCAAATCGGCCGCGCAACCACAAGCACACTCTTCTTGCACTTGGCCAAGCTCACCGCAGCTGTTGAGGCTATAAGTCGCGCCTTGGTGGCAATAGCTACTGGCGTTGGGGGTACAGGTTTCTTTCTCTTGGCAGGCAAGCCCGAGAAAACCCAGCGCGATGATGGTGCATCCCAGCCAGACTTTTCCCCTCTTCACATTTTGCATAGTCATAACTTCTCCCTCTTTACGGCAAACAGATCTGATGGACGAACAAAGCCTGGTCAGTGGCAGCGAATAGCACATTGCCCTGCACCACCACGTTCCGGGATTCAAGGGGATAGGTGGCCACCGCGCCCACCGGCCGCGGATTTTCCGGATCGCTGATATCAATAAAGCGCAGCCCGTCACTCTCCGCCACCAGGGCCAGTGACCCGGCCAGTGCCATACCCCCATGGTTGTGGGTCAGGGTATCGGTCACCCCGATCTCACGCATGTCCAGCGGGTCAGACACGTCCACGATTTTCAGCTTCCGATCAAAATGAAGGTAGGCCCGCCCCTCGCGCACAGCCAAGCCTTCGATGTAGACGCCCAGGTTGGTCTGTCCGGCCAAGAGGGGATGGGCGGGAAAAAGAACTTCGATGACCAGCAGATTCCCATCTTTGCTGACATAGACATGGTCTTGGTCAAAGGAAATGTAGCGACGATAGTAGTGGCTGCTGTCGGCCCAGTCGCCCAGCCGCACGGGCTGATCCGGATCGCTGATATCGAAAACCACCACTCCTTTGTCTTCGGTGGTCAGGTACACCAACTGCTCCCTGACCGTCACGTCGCCAACCCCTTCAGCCAGGTTCATGCGGGCCCGCAAGGCAGGATTCTTGGGGTCACGAACATCAACAACATAGAGCCTGCCCCCTATCGAACCGTCGTCCGAGACCACCAAGGCCAAGCTGCCGGCAAGCGCCAGGGCTTGCAAATCCCCGTAGCTGTTCAAGGATAAGCTGCCCTCGGCCCGCGGCTGCATGGGATCTTCGATATTGATGACCTGCAGATGAGATTCCAAGGCCAAGTATAGGTATGGCCCCTGGACCGCAATGTCCCTGGCCTCTTGGCCGCCCTCGGTCGGCAAAGTGGCGAGCCTCATAAAGTGAGCCGTGTCCAGTACCAACAATCGACCGTCGCTGGTCGCCGCATAACTCAGGTTCGCTTGGCTCCATATGGCACTCGCCACCTGATCCGGACTGGGCCAACGGTAATCACCCACTAGAGCGGGACTCGCCGGATCGGAGACATCTATCTGCCACAGGGCGGTGTCGGCTGAAATCGTCACCTGAGCGCCGTTCAGGGCCAGGCGCGCATAGTTATAATCCAGTGGATAGCTGCCCAGGAAAGTCGTGGCCGCCGGGTTGACAATGTCCAAGATCAGCAAACGGTCCGTGCCTGAGCTGTAGGTTCCTTGCTCCAGCAGATAGGCGCGCTCGCCAACGACCGCCAAGTCCTGAAAATTGCCGGACCGGTTGGCCAGCCAGGCCGGTTGCCGAGGATCGGCGACATCCAAAATTTCCAGACCCCCCGACTCACAAGCCAGGTAGACGCGCTGGTCCAGGTAAGCTATCGCCGAGGCCAGCCCGGCACTGAGCCGATCCCCCACCAGCAAAGGCTGGGTCACATCGCTGACATCGATCACCTTGAGTCCACCCTCGGGGCTCTCGCCGTCGGCCACAAAAACATGGTCGCCGACCAGCACCAGGTCACGGGCATCGTGGGTGGCAATGGCGCCCACCTTGGTCGGATTGGCCGGATCGGCAATGTCGATAATCTGCAGCCCATCGGCCCGGCTAGCCAAATAGGCATATTGTCCCTGGGCGACTACCGCTTGCAGCTGACCTAGCGCAGACAAGCTGCCCAATAAATATGGATGGGCCGGGTCGGCCACCGAGAAAATCTTTAGACCGGCATTGCCGTCGGCCACCAGGGCCATTTGTCCCAACACGAAGATATCGGCCGGACCGCTTAGCGCTGTCACTTCGCCCAGAACCGGAGAGAAGGGCCGGTCGCAATGGGCACAGCCTTCTTGGCCACAGCCCAAGGCACAGGCCTGGCGGTGCAAAACGCGACAACCATCGTCATCGGGCAGACAAAGTTCGAGCCCGCCACCGACACAGGTCTCGGTGTCGACCAGGTCACATTCATGAGCGCAAATGCCACAGTTGCTATCATCAAGGCAAAAGCCGTCGGCACAAGCAGCATAGTCTCCCCAATCCCGGCAGTCGTGCTCGTCCGCTTGGCAAGTACGCAGTTCGCCGGCCAGACACTGTTGCTGGCCGACCTCGTTGCAGCCGTGCTGGCAAACGCCGCAACTGCTCTCATCGGCGCAAAATCCTTCGGTGCAATTTTCAAACTGGGTCCAGGCCAGGCATCCGTTGGCATCCGCCTCACAACGACGCCAACGAGCGTCTTGGCACTCGACTTCGCCAGCCAGCAGGCAAGTGTTGTCACAATTGCCACAAGAATAGCGATCAGCGCAGAATCCGTCGGCGCAGGCCACATATTCGCTCCAATAACGGCAGGCATTCTCATCCTGCTGGCAGCTTCGCAAAGCGCCATTGCTACAATCGGTCTCGCCGCTTTGCCTACACTCATGCAGGCATTCCCCGCAGCTGTGCTCATTGGCGCAGAAAGCATCGTCACAATCAGTCCACTCGCTCCAGGCCCGGCAAGCGTTTTCATCGGCCAGACAGGAGCGGATTTTTCCGGCGCTGCATTCGATCCCACCGACCTGATCGCAGCCGTGGTCGCACAAACCACAGGAAGAAGAATCGGCGCAGAATCCATCCGGGCAGTCTTCCCACTCCGCCCAGAATCGACAGCCATTGATGTCCTCGGTACAAGCGTGGATCCGGCCCTGGTCACAGGTGACTTGCCCGACCAAATCGCATTGGTGCGCACAAAGACCGCAGGTCGAAGAATCGGCACAGAAGCCATCGGTACAATCGGACCACTCGCCCCAGAATCGACAGCCATCGCTATCGGCCCGGCAGGGTCGTTGCCGAGCCTCGACACACTCGCTAGTACCGGTCTGGGCACAAGCATGGTCGCAAATCCCACAGGATGTGTCGTCGCCACAAAACTTGTCCGCACAGGGCCGAAAATCACTCCACACGCGACAGCCGTAGAAATCCTCGCCGCAACTGCGAAGTTCACCGTTGGTGCATTCGGTCAAACCCAGCGGCGAACAAGCGTGGATACACTGACCACAGACCTTGTCATCAGCACAAAATCCATCGGCACAGGGGCTGGGTTCGCTCCAAGCCAGGCAGTCTTCGCCCACTGATTGGCAAGTTTGCAGCAAACCGAGTGAACACTCGGTGGCGCCAGCGGGCGCGCAATCATAACAGGAACGACAGGTCCCGCTTTGCCGGTCACAGCCGGCCGGACAGTGGCTCTCGCTCTGCCGATATTCGCACCTCCCGTCCAGGCACTCGCCCAGAGAGGAGAAGGCCACGCTGGTGTGATCATCGGCGCAAAACGGCAGCGGCGGCTGGTCGCACATCCCACACGGGCAGGCGGCACAGCTTTCATGGTCGGCAGAGCAACCGCAGGCACAATCACTGAGCTTGGCCCCAATGTTGCCACAGCTATCGGCATGATACAGCGAATCCCGGGTACAGTACTGGAAGGACTGCGGAACACAATCTTGCCCCGACCCACAAGCCGAAACCAAAAACCCTAATAAACACAAACAAGAAAACAAAACCCGCCCACAATGCCCATTCCTCTTTTCCTCACCGGTACGCATCTTATCGCCTCCCGTTATAAAACATCCTGCTCGCTTAACCCGGAAGCAGGCGAGGAAGTGAAAAAGAAAACGGAAGAGATTACGAGAGCAGAAGACCGCCGGCCAGGTGATGGCTTAGCCAGCCCAGGGCGGCCAGGATGGTGGCGAGTTGGGCGTGTTGATAGGAGCGGAATTTGCGGTTTACGACCCGGGACAGATCGTAAATTTGATCGAGCATGTGGGCGGTTACTTCTTCGGCGGTGACCGCCTGGAAGTCGGCCCGGTAGTCATCTCGGTGGCGCCGTTGTTGGATGTGGCGAAAGAAGATCAGGTCGGCCCGCCGCAAAGGGGCACTGGGGGGTAAGCGGGCATAAACTACGAACAAACAACAAGTTATGGCGAAGCTGGCGAGGCCGGCGGCGATCATTTCCGGCCAGGAGGACAAGTTTGAAGCCGCGGTGCTGGCCAGGAAGATGGAGTTGATCAATAGCAGGGTATTGGCCTTGCCGTCGGTGAATTGGGCGAAGCCTTGGTTGTACTGCAGGATGCTCATGGCGAAACGCAGCTGATCGGCCGGAGTCATGTCCCTTTCCGGCATGGGAATGGGCCCACCAGCCAATTTGTATACCGCAAGCTCTCTTTGGGTCATCATGGTTTTCACCTCCTGTAGGCAAATAAAGCAAGAGGCGTGCCATCGGTCTTCAGACGATATTCTGGGACCTTGCAGCCAGCGCCGACCAAGAATCGATCCATTCTGGTGCATTGGCTTGGCAAAACGATCCAAATTCGAGCAGGGAAGACGCTACCCACGAAGCCAAGCCTCGGAAAACATGGGCCTTGCGTCGATGGCACGAAGATTGCTCCTTGTCTAAGCGAAAGGAGGAAACAAAACATGAGTGACTGGATCAAATTCTGGGGCGTTCGTGGCAGTATTGCTACTCCGGGGGCAGAGACTTCGGCGGTAGGTGGCAACACCAGTTGCGTCGAAGTAATGTTGGGCGAGGAACGAATCATCTTGGACGGCGGAACCGGCCTGCGGGCCCTGGGCCAAGCGCACGGCAATCGGCCGATGCAAGCGACCATCCTGTTTTCCCATTTGCACTGGGATCACATCCAGGGCATCCCATTTTTCGCTCCCCTCTATCACCCGCAAAGCAAGATTCGCTTGCTGGGCCCGGCCGGCTTGCAGGAAGCTTTGCAGCGACAAATGTCGGGACCGAATTTTCCGGTGGGCATGGATGCCATGGGGGCGCGCATCGATTTTCAATGTGTCGAACCCGGCGATTGCTTCTCCATCGGCGAGGTCGAGGTGACAGTCTGTGCCTTGCGCCATCCGGGCGGAGCCCAGGGCTACCGTTTGTGCGGTCGGGATCAGGTCATTGCCTATGCCTGCGACACCGAACATTCGGAATTTGAAATCGACGATGAGCTGCGGCAACTGGCCGACTGCGCCGATGTCTTGATTTACGACGCCCAGTATCTTCCCGAGGAGTACCAAGCCAAACAGGGATGGGGCCATTCCACTTACGAGCAGGGCTGCGCCCTGGCCAACACTTCCTCTGCCCGTCGCCTGCTCTTGAGCCACCACGAGCCGGGCCGCTCGGATGAACAGGTCCACGCGCTGGAGTTGCGCGCGCAAAAGCTGTTTGCCCGCAGCCTGGCGGCGCGCGAGGGCATGATTCTTTATTTGGGATCGGTCGATGCCGATCGCGCGCAGCAGTGGCTCACCGATTCGCTGCTTGCTCCCGATCAGGACTCGGGCTAACATGATCTTCATGCCTCGGAAAAACTCTCCTTCGGTCTTGCACTCGGTAGCCGATATGCTCTCGAAGCAAGTCACCACCGATCGACTGCTACGCGCCATGGTCGATCGAGTGGTCGAGGAATTAGGCGCCGAACGAGGCACGCTGTACCTGGTTGATGCCTTTACCGGCGAGTTACGCTCCCGGGTAGCCCATCTGCCCGAAATCGAGGAAATTCGTTTACCGCCGGGGCAAGGCGTGGCCGGCTACGTCGCCGAAACCGGTGAAATCGTCACCGTGCCCGACATCAGTCAGGAACATCACTTCTATCCGGGCATCGATGAAGCCACTGGTTACAAAACCCGCAACATGCTGGTGGTGCCCATCCGCGACGCCGAAGACTCTATTCGCGGAGTGCTGCAAGTCCTTAATCGAGTCAAAGGCCCTTTCCGCAAACAAGACCGACAGCGACTGGTCGATCTGGCCATGCAGGTGGCCCAGGCCCTGGAGCTAACCGCTCATCGGCCTTGCGGCGATCGGACCCGCGGCGTGCTGGCCGATGGTCTCTTCAACAACGTCATCGGCGAAAGCCCGGCCATGAAGGCCATGTATGAGAAGATCCTGGCCGCGGCCACCACCGACGTCACCGTGCTCATCCGGGGGGAGTCGGGCACCGGCAAAACCTTGGTGGCCCGGGCGATACACGACAACTCCGAGCGCCATGACGGCCCCCTGGTGCACGTCGACTGCACGACTTTGCCGCCCGGATTGATCGAAAGCGAGCTTTTCGGCCATGAGCGCGGCGCCTTCACCGGAGCCGAGCGCCGGGTATTGGGCAAGGTAGAGACCGCCGACTCCGGCACCCTCTTTCTGGACGAAAT
>JAUVBB010000205.1 GCA_030591445.1 Deltaproteobacteria bacterium
CAGCACATCCGGATCTGAAGAAGACAATGACCCGCTCAAGGCCTGGCTGGTCTCGGGACCAAGGTTTTGAATGGTAATGGATATCTCCGCGCTCTGTCCCGGCCGAAGAGAATCCGGGCTAGTGGCAAGCGAGGCCAATTGGAAATCCTGGGACCGGCAGCCGTTGACCCGTACGCTCATGGCCAAACCATAAGTCGGCATCCAGCCACGAATGTTGGTACGGTAAATTCCGTTTTGCCCAGAACCGTTTTCAATAATGCCATCATCGGTCAAGATCCCGAACTCAGTCGCCGAGAGATCGCTTTCGGATTCTACCGTTACCACAAATTGATTGCCCGGCCGCAAAGTGATGGCGGTCGGAAAGAAAAACGTATGATCGAACCAACCCAGTTCGATGACCACCTCTTCCCAAGGGCTAAGCGCTAGCATTTTGTCGGGTAATCCAGCTCGTACGCTATAGAGTTTGGCCCGAAATCGAGAGCTCAGGGGATCGCTGTTGCGATGGAATTTTGCGGTCACTGAGTTGACCGCCAAATGGTTGGTTCCGACCTGAAAAGAATTGCCCAACTCCTCACCAGCGGCTATCGCCAAGAAGTATAAATTCTCTCCGGAATCAGTTCGCAGCTCTGTGTTTTTAACCTGACATCCCGAACCTTGCACGTAAACCGTCAGGGAATCCGACCATTGCTCATCCCCGGCGGCCAAATCGACCGTCAGATGGTACAAACCAAATGCGCCGGCCCCAGCCTCGATTTGGTAGTCTGGCACACCCAGCCTGTGGTACCCGGCCATCACCGATCCGTAGCTGCTTCGATCAGCGGTGATGGTCAAGTCACTACCGGGCGTACGCAATTGGCCAACAAGCTCAGAACTGTCTTCAAAACCTTGGTTGTGCAAACGAGTGGATACCGTGGCGGTGTCTCCTGCGGGAATGATTTCGGGAGAGCAAGTGTGGTCGGCCAATGTCAACCAGGGTCCTGTACCGCAACCATCGAGTCGAATAAGCCAATTGCCTGGAACAGAAGTGAGTTTGCTTTTCGAGGCTTCGAACTCATATCCCCCACTTTCATTTTCGCCCACTGGAGGGGAACATCCCGGCAAGAACCGATCGACCGTAGAATCGTCCGTCTCATTGGAGTGGAGTTCAATTGCTACCCAAACGAGCTCATTACGAAGCAATGTCACCGGCGCGCTCAAGGCAAAGGAATGCCAACTGGGCTCCTGTGGTACGGTGACGGTGGCGCAATCACTCTCCCGTACGACCGTCCTTACGGCCGTGGCGGCTAATTCCTCGCCCGGTAATCCGGCCTGGTCCCGAAAAACATGTACCGAATAGTCCCCCTGATCCCCGCCCTGGCCACAGTTGAAATCAAAGAACCCCACTGGAACCGAATGGAGGGTATAGGAGTGGGTCTCAACCCGGAACTTATTGTAAGCCCGGTCGCCCGGCGCCAGCACGCGCATGGCGCCCACCATATTGTTATCAATTTGTATCCGAGCCGCTTCAACCACTGAGTTACAGCTTAAACACTCCCGATCACTTGCCGCACACCCGCCATCGGCACTCTCGGATTGCCCATTTTCACAAGCGCTCGTGCCCAGGCAAAGCACTAACCCCAGGCATCCCGCCATCATCACTCCCCAGTCCATCATTTATCATTTCCCCATCTCCCCCCATTGCGTCATCACCTACAAGCATTTGATATCGCACCGGTCGGTGCTTGCGATGGCCTATCTGCCACCATCTTGAGCGGGGGTCAAGGACTCATGACTCGATGTCGGGCTTGATGGCGCTGGCCAGGACGGTGAGTTCCAGGAGGAAGGTATCGTTGCGGTCTTCACGAAGCTCGGCCAGCGCCTGTTCGACCGTCGCCTTTTCGAAGTTCGGGCCCAGGATTTCCTCCAAACCCAATACGGTATCGATCCAGTTCTGGCGACAGTCTTCAAAAATAGGGTCGGCGGCCAGGCAGGAATGCGGAATCGCTTGCACCTTAACGTCTTGTAGCTGCGCCCGCAGCATGCCGGAGGCCAGATGCAGGCCCTGCGATGGTTCCAGACCACGGGCTTGCATCACTTCGATCACTTTTCTCATCACCTTGCTGAAGGCCGGTTTTTCGGGTGAAAACCAAATTGCCTCGTGGATCATATCGTAGGCCACCACGCGGCCGCCGGGCTTGGCTACCCGGGCCATCTCCTGAAAAGCCGCGGCTAAATCGGAGGCATGGCCCAGGACAAATCGAGTAAAGACCAGATCAAAAGAGTTGTCCGCCACTGGCATCTGGATCAGATTGCCTTCGATGAATTCTACATTGGTCAGCTGACATTTGGCCCGGGCGTAAGCCAAGCGCTCCTCATTGGCATCCATGCCTACCAATACACTACCCGGAAGTATTTCTGCCACGGTGCGGGTAAAAAATCCGGTCCCGCAGCCTACATCCAGAATCTTAGCGGGCTTTTCGTTTAGAAACGAACGCAGGAAATCAACGCCACCATAGAGCTTGGCGCCTTGCCTTTCCAAACGCGCGGACTCGGCCATGGTCGACGGCAATATATATTCACTTTGTTTCTCTGGACCCATGGAAACCCCTCTCATCGGAACTCCGGTAATCGTATAGCATAATTCGGTGGGATTCTTGCAGTTCGTTCATTTTTCAGAGATATTTAATGGGAATGGCCAAAAAGATCGAGCAACAGCTGGATGGTTCGGGGTACCCTGCAGCCGGTAAAGATGGTTCCGTCTCACGGCCGGTGGCCATCCTTTTCTCCGACCTAGTCGAATCGACCCAATTATTCCAGCGGCGGGGTGACAACGCCGCCACCGTGCTCATCAAACGCATGACCAAGATCCTAAGCGCTGAGCTGGCCAAGCACGATGGTACCCTTACCAAGACCATCGGCGACGCGCTCATGGTCACCTTTCCCAAGGCGCGCAAGGCTTTGGCCTGCGCCATCGCCATGCAACGGGCCCTGGCAGATCACAATGACACCCAGCCACCCGCCGATCAGCTAATCATTCGAATCGGCGTACACTTTGGCCAGGCCCTGGAGGAGGCGTCCGATGTTTACGGAGATACCGTCAACACGGCGGCCAGAATTCAGGCGGAAGCGGCCAGAGGAGAGATCGTATCGAGCTACTCAACCTGGCAGGAGGCCCGTGGTCTGGACACCGAGGCCATACCTTTGGGAGATTTTTCGCTCAAGGGTATCAAGGAAAAGATCCACCTGGTCAAAGTTCTATGGCTAAGCGACGACATTGCCAATCACCGCCAACACCAGCTAGACCATGAAATCTTACCCTCCTTGGCGGGCGAACTTAACAAGAATCGCTGCTTGCCGGTCATCGGCGGGCTTACCCTGGGCTTGCGCAAAAAAAGTCTACAAGAAAAAGTCGCGGCCAAAATGGCCACCGAACTGGGTTTATCGGAACGCCGCGCCCAGCTGTCTCGGATGGCATCCCTGTACGAAGAAGAAAACGATTCCGAAGAGATGTTGCAGTTTGTAAGCGAGAATCTACCAGAAGAGGAAACAGACAACGCCAAGATCTTGGAAGCGCTGG
The DNA here is from genome assembly GCA_030591445.1 of Deltaproteobacteria bacterium. Classification (GTDB taxonomy): domain Bacteria; phylum Myxococcota; class B64-G9; order B64-G9; family B64-G9; genus JAUVBB01. Next base: position 3,557 of record JAUVBB010000205.1, read on the forward strand.
CCACGGTTTCGTTTGATTTCATCCTGAGCACCGACCTGGATCAAAGACTAGAACAAGCACTGCGCGCCAGTGGTCGCAAAGTGCGCAAGTTCTTAGGCTTGTCCTCCGCGGATCCCAGCTGCTTGCAGCCGGGAGAAATCGGCTTGGTGAAGGTATTCGGTGAATTGGCCAGCCCCGAGTCCATGGCGGTCACCGAGGAGCAGGTCACCGCGCGGCTTGACCAGTTGCGTTTTGCCAGCGAGCACCTGTTAGCGGCATTGGCCACTCGCCACCTGCTCTTTGTAGGTTTCCGCTGGAGCGACCGGGAATTCAAACGCATTTTTGGCGCTCTGACCAGTTACCAATCCGCCGACCTGCTGCGCGCGACCGGGATCTCTCCCCGGGTCGCCCCAGGTGTGCGCGGCACCTGGCGACGCCGGGGTCTGGTGCTGGCCCAGGCCGACGAAATTGACTTCCTGGCCCAGCTAAAAACGGCCTGCGAACGGAAACAAAGGGAACAACTCAGAGAGCAAGACCAGACGCCGGGTAATCTGGTGGGATCCGACGCGAGTCACAAGTGGAAACGCCCTTATAAATTCCTTTCTTATTTTACCGAAGACGACGAAGACATCTATTTCGGCCGCGAAGACGAGAGCGCTCGCTTATTTAGCCAAGTGGTCTCCCATCGCCTGGTGGTATTGCATGCACCTTCGGGGGCCGGCAAAACCTCCATGCTCAATGCCGGCTTGACCCCGGCCTTACGCCGAGAGGGTTTTGTGGTCATCGCCATCCGCTGCCTGAGCAGCCCGGAACTAGAAATTCGCAAAGCATTGCTGGCGCTCATTCAGCAAGCCGGCGGCTTCAAAGACGAGCATTGGCAAACGGCCGAATTGCACCCAGATTTATCGCTCTTGCTCGCTGAAGCCAACCAAGCCCTGGGAAAACCCCTGGTGATTGTGCTCGATCAGTTTGAGGAATTCTTCCTGAAGTTCCCCCGCAAGGCTCGCTTGGTCTTCGCCAAACAGCTGGGTGAACTGTGTAAACAGGCTGCGGGCATGCTCCGCATCGTGCTTGCCTTACGCAATGATTACCTTTACCAACTGACCGAATTCAAAAACCGCATCCCCGAGATTCTTCATCACGAAGTAGGCTTAGAGAGCCTGACCGCACCCGGGATGGAGCAGGCCGTGCGCCTGCCGGCCGAACTCGCCGGCCTGAAATTTGCCGATGGCCTAGTGGAAAAGATTCTGACTGACCTCGGTACCGTTGGTTCAGAACCCCCACAGCTACAGATTATTTGTGACCGCTTGTACGATGAGTTGGAAAGTGGCGAACAAGAATTCACCCATAAACATTACGACGGGCTGGGCGGAGCCAAGGGAATCCTGGGCAGCTATCTGGAGCGTTTCTTAGGCGAACGCTCTCCCGCTGGTCAAGCCCTGGGCCGCGAAGTGCTCAAGGCGCTGGTGACTTCCGCCGACACCAAGGGCATCGTCACTATCGAAGAAGTCATCCAAGAGACCAACCGCCCGGCCAAATCCATCAAAGCCATGATGGCCCACCTGCTCGAAGCGCGCCTGATCCGTAAGCTGCAAAACAACAACGATGAATCCTTTGAGCTAAGTCACGAATACCTCATCGATGAAATCGGCGGCTGGATCGAAGAAAAAGACCGGGACCTGAAACGAACCCGAGAGTTGCTACGCCAAGAGCTGATGAACCACCAGCGCTTCGGCCTACTGATCGCCCCCAGCCGCATCGAAATCATCCGCGAACGCGCCACTGAACTCGAGCTGAGCCCGGCCGAAGAATCCCTCCTGAACCAAAGCATCCGCCACCACCGCCGCAAGAAAACCTGGCTGGCCGGTGGCATTGCCCTGGCCGTAGCCCTAAGCCTGATCGCAAGTTTCTTTATCGTTCAATATTTGCGCCTCGGCCAATGCCAAGGCGCAAGTGCCAAGCTAGCCGGTGTCTGGGACGACAAAATCCGCAGCCAAATCAAGTCCGCCTTTTTAGCTACCGGCAAATCATTCGCCCCCCATGCCTGGTCAAAAGTCAAAACCAGCTTCAACAGCTTCAGCTCCCAATGGGTCGAAATGCACAGCCAAGCCTGCCAGGCCACCCGCATAAGCGGCGAGCAATCCGAAGAAATGCTCGACCTACGCATGGCCTGCCTGTCCCGCCGCCTAGCCGAAATGAATGCCCTGGCCCAAGTCTTCACCCAAGCCGACCCCCAAACCGTAGAAAAAGCCAGCACCGCCGCCATGAGCCTAACCCCGCTGGCCAATTGCCAAAACATAGCCTGGCTCTCCTCCCGCCTCAAACCCCCTGCCGACCCAGCCACCCAAGCAAAAGTAGAAAAGGTCCGCGCCCTCTTCAATCAAATCGAAGCCTTAAGCAAAACCGGAAAACTAGCCGCCGGACTAAAACTTGCCCAACAAGCGAACAAAAAAGCCCATGACATCAACTACGGTCCCTTGATTGCGGAAGCGCAGTATCAGGAAGGAGTGCTGACGCACGAATTTGGCCATCCCAAAGCCGCGGAAAAGCTATTCGACAACGCAATGCAAACCGCCACCAAGTTCGGCCATGACAAATATGAAGCCATGGCTGCCACTTTCCTTGTTCTCTATTCAGGCCATTTCAACAAAAAATTCGCAGAAGCCTCGATTCACGCCCGTCATGCAGAGGCAGTTATCCAGCGAATGGGATCCCCTCGGGCGTTACAGGCACAACTGAGCAGGCAAATGGGGGCCATTTATGTCGTTCAGGGCCAATTCGAAAAAGCAAAACAAGAATGCGAAAACAGCCTGAAAATCAAGAAAACATTATTTGGACCCGACCACCCAGAGGTGGGCGGTAGCCATATTAATCTTGGCAACATTTATCATCTTCTCTCGGACTTCGAATCTACCCTGAAAAACTATACCCGGGCACTGGTCATCTTTGAAAATGCCTTGGGCCCCAATCATCCCACCGTGGCTCTCACCAGACTGAATATTGGCGGAATACTAACCGATGCCGGCAAATTCCCGACTGCTCGTATTCACCTGGAAAAAGCAGCTGCCATTTACAAAGAAACATTCGGACCCGACAGCATGTATTTGGGAGAATGCGAAGGCGCCCTTGGAGCTCTATTTCTGGGAATGAAAGATTACGAACAGGCCATGATTCACTACCGACGCTGTCAATCCATATGCACGCAGAAACCATGTCGCACGGTAGTGCTTTCGCTTACTTTATTTGGCATGGCCACGGTCCTTGCCGAAACCAATGGTGATCCAAAACAAATCATTAAATTGGCTCACCGGGCCCGGAATGCCATTAAAGACATCAAGGGTTACCAAAAAGCAGTGGACGATATCGACAAGTTTATCAAAGAATTCAGATCAAAACCTCTTCCTCGGAAAAACCAGAGACAAAAATAATCTGCATGATTTATCCTCCCGGTCAAAGTTTGTAAAAATTACACAGTTAAACTAAATAGCCTCATTTCATAACATCTGTACTCTCAGTAGCACATACTATGCCAACATCAAGAAACAAAAACATATAGTTATCAGTATAGTAGAGACAAAAAAACAAGAGATGCAGGCTTGTTCTGGAGGAAGCTATGCGACGTTTATTGATTCTCTAACTGGTTACGAACTTTTTGGATAATTTGATCCAGGTAGTTCAAGAACTGGGAGCGATCTTTTTGGTTGAAGCCTGGTGGGCCACCGTTGATTTGGCCGGATTCGCGGAGGGAGGACATGAGGTCGCGGGTGGCCAGGGCCTCGCCGATGGATTCTTCGGTAAAGGGCTTGCCCCGGGGGCCAAGCACATGGGCGCCTACTTTTATACAGCGGTCGGCCAGGGGAATGTCGGCGGTGATACAGATATCGTCCGGACCAATGTTTTCTGCAATCCAGTCATCGGCGATGTTCTCGCCTTGGCCCACCCCAATGGAGTGAATGGTGATGCCCAGGTTGCGGGGAGTTTTAATGGGCGAGTTGCTGACAATGAAAACCTGTAACTGACAGCGGGCGGCCACTTTGTATACTTCATTCTTGACCGGACAGGCGTCCGCGTCCACGTAGATGTCGAGCATGAGTTGAGACCCTTAGCGCTTTGCCTTTTTGGCCAGGCCGAGTTGGACCAATTCGATGAATTTAGCGGGTTTGAGAAAAGCCTTGCCCCATTCTTGATCATACTCGGCGGTGGGTTTGGCAGCGATGATTTGGGCCAGAGATTTGCCTTTGGTCACCATGGGGGCAACCCGATCACGAATGGTTTGCAGCATGCTGCGATAGGCGCGAAAACTGGCCACATCGGAGAGCGGGCCATGACCGGGGATGATGGCGGTTTGCTCATTGGCCAAAGATAGAATTCGGTCGACCGAGGCAATCATGCCGTCGATGGAACCACCGCGATTGATATCAATGAAAGGATAGAGACCGTTGAAATAGATATCGCCCGTGTGAATCACATTGGCCTTTACCAAGTGAACAAAGATGTCGCCATCGGTATGGCCCGGGGGCAAAGCGATGCAGCGGATCTCTTCTCCATTCATATGAAAAACAATGCCATCGCGAATGGTCACCATCGGCAGCGCCGCGGCCGGCGAGGGCGGCCGTTCTTGGTTTAAGACCGCCATTTTTTGGGTGGCACTCATGGCCCGGCGCACATTTTCGTGAGCCAAAATGGGAATGCCGGCCTTGCGCAAGCGTTGATTGCCACCAGTGTGATCACCATGCCAATGAGTGTTGAGCACGAAACGAATGGGCTGAGCCGAAATTTTGCCTACCGCGGCGACGGCCTTCTCGGTCAATGGTTCAAACTGGGTATCGATCATGAATACCCCATCCGGGCCACTCTGCACGCCAATGTTTCCGCCCATGGCCTGGAGCATATGCACGCCTTCGGCCACTTTGATGGTTTTGACTTCTACTTTGCTATAGTCGCGGGCCAAGCTGCTCGTCGGTGCCATCAACAAGACCAGCAAAAGCGTGGGGACAATAGATCTCAAAACCTTGCTTCGGCGGCACAAGCAAGCGCCGGCCAGAAACAACAGCCCTAGCCAAGAAAAAGTACCGGGGCTGGAACTGCAACCAGCCTGGGGTTCAGACGGTGCAGGCTCGGTCGCCGGGCTCAGGCCAAAACGACGCATGGTGCTCGACGGGATGCGCGGATGGGGCCGCAGTCCGTCCGGCTGCGGGCGAACAGAAATTTCAAGATGCGCAGGGTCGGGATCAAGACTGCGATAATCACCGATACTGCGCGCACGCAACTGCAACTGATGCGCAGCCGCAAGCGCCAACAACGGATGGCGAATATGCAGTTGCGGCCCCGGCTGGAAGGCACTCCAATGGCCGCCGTCCAAACGCCAGGAATATTCAGCGGCCTGCCCGGCACCGGCCGAAACCTCGACCACTGCTTCGGGATAGATCGGCCCGCCGGGAGCATAGATGGACATCTGACTCTGCGTCGGGGAATGCAACCGAAGCAAGCGGGCTTCGGTGATTCGCGGCGAGGGCGGCGGGGCCAGATCCAGCCGGGCATACATGCCCAGAAATTCGTGAATGTCGGAATCAGCCCGCGGCATCTCGCCCTGGACCGCCACCACTTCCAGCAAAAAGCCCGACAGCGGCGGCAAATCGATCACGCCCAAAGAATCGCTCAGAGCCGGCAAAGCCAAGGAAATCAGGGTAGGTAACAGATTCTCCAGCGCGGCCGGATCTTCGGCTAGCAACTCGTAGTCGCTGGCAACTACGTTTTCAATCACAATGCTGTTGGCGTCAAAGACGGGCAGCAAGCGATTGTCAGGCAAAAAATCGAGGCCCAGCAACAAGGTAATATCCTGGGTCAGAGTCAGCAGCCGCACCCAGCGTTCGTCGACGCGCAAGTAGAAATCCAGAGCCGTCTCGGCCATCGACAATTGCAGCAGGGCAGAATCGAATATGCGATTGCCTTCCGGATCGACCGTATAACTGCCCTCGCCGATGTCTATCTTGGGCACTCGCTGGGGCCGAAGCTGAATTTTCAGCGGCGTGTTGCGCCCCGCCGTAAGAGTACTGATGGAGGGAAGCAATAGCGACAGCGTACTCGAAGACAGCAGGCCGCCGGTGCTTTCGGTATCCAGGGTCAAGCACAGCATCCCCGACCGATAGGCCTGGTACAAGAACCAGTCCAGGAAGGCGTCAGAGATACCAATGCCAGCCATATAGGTCTCGGCCGAACCGGGCACGGTGCTATCGACATTAAAGACCAGGCGCGGTGGCGGCGCGTTGCTGGGGATTTCGTCATCCGCAGGTACCGGCACACAAGTGCTCAGCTCAGCCTGGGCCCCGCCAATGAGCCGGAGTTCAACACCGTCGTTGGCCACCAGCGGATCAGTATCGACATCATCGGCCTGGCCGGCGGCCAGAAACAGGTCCATTTCTGCCTGCAGCCCCGGCGAGACGTCGGCCAGCAGCTCGCCCAAATCGATTCGGCCCACCAAACCCAACGGTTTGGTCAAACAAGCATTGCCGTCCGTGCAAAGCTCTTCCACACAAGAAGATCCGGCCGGACAAGATTGGGCATAAAAATCGCAGTTCATACAGGTAGCGTCGATGAGCATGTCATCGATGACGCCTTCGAGTTGAGCGCCTATCGGGCTGTTCATCAAAGCGGTGATGGTTCCCTTGAGCGACTCGATGATCCAGCCCAGCAAACCGCTACATTCCAGGCTAAAATCCTCATCGACGATAGTAAGATCCAGCCCGGTGACATCGAAGTTCAACAGCCCATCGCGATCGTCGATACGCAACCACAAATCGACCGCTAGCGGCTTGTCCTGGATATGAAGGGGAACGTCACAGTCGACGTCTCCACTAAGCGTAATGGTGCCAGTCAGATCGAGCAAGGCATCGATCTGGATCACATTGGGCGCGACGGGGGTCAAGCTGGCATTTTCGATCTGGGCTTGCAGGGTACAACCGGCCGCGCAAATATCGATGGCGATTTCGAACAAGCCAGCGTCGAATACTTCCTGCATATAAGGTACCTCAAAGGTCAAACCTTCGGGCAGCATGCCGGCAATAATGTCAGCCAGGTTGTCCTCGATAAATGCAAAGGCCGCCGGTGTCAGTCTGGTCTGGATGGCATCGTAGACCTTGCTGCTCTCGACCATGGGCCGATCGAGCGGAGCAGCACAATCACAGCCGGTATCACTGCAAGCCAGCACTCCGAGCAGAGCCGAAGCCGCAAAGAACATACGCCAATAATGTCTATGAGAAATTTTATTCATGAGGTTCTCCACCCAGGTCAACGATCAGCGCAGATCGCCGCCGATCACCGTATTGCCGCCGTGGCGGCTGACGTCCTGCGGGTCGAGGGCGATGACCGCCGTGCCCGGTGGCAGGCCCACTGATTCGCTCAGATCAATCTCGGGCAAGGGAATGGCGGCCAGCTGCCCGCCGGCCAGCGCCTGCATCAGGGCGTCGACCAGAAGCTGCTCGAAGCCCTCGCCGATGAGATCGATAAGCCCCACCAGTTCGTCTTGCACCACATCCAACTCGGTTTCGATGGCGTCGATGGCGGTGATGGAAATGGCAATCTCGCCGTTGTTCAAGCTCAGTTCCAGGCCCATGGTGGCCGAAGCCCATACGATAACATCCATGGGCACCCCGGCAAACTGCAGCGAAGCCCGCAACTGCAGGTCACCCAAGAAAATATTGAGGGTACCATCCACATTGCAATCAGAAGCCGTCGGGGCCAACATGCCCGAAAGATGCAAGCTCAGATCAGTGATGCCGTACTGGCTCAGATCCACGTCGCCCAGCATCTCGGCCGGAATAGGAAATTCCAGCAAGCCGCCGTTCCAAGCGGCATAGAACAGCTCATTGAGGGCATCGTCGCTCAGCACCAACTCAAAGGGATAGGCGCCGGGCACCACCAAAACCTGGGGCGGCGCCCCGCAATTGATGCGCAGGGGCAGGCCCAGGTTGTCGTAGGCCGTGGCCTTGGCCGCGTAAGCACCCACCCGCAGCGCAAAAACACCGCCGCTGGGTTCAAAATCAACATAGGCAAAATCGGTGGCCAGCTCGACCGATATCACTTCGCCCGAACCATCGAGTTTGGGCAAATCGAATTCTTGCTGGAAGGCCAAGGCACCCAGGGCATCGGCCAGCAAAGGCTCAATAGTAGCCCCAATCTGATCGGCAAATTCGGTCTCGATGTCATCGACGAAGTCCCCGAGCATATCATTGACCAAGCCTTCGACCAGGCTACCGATCAGACCTTCCAGCTCGACCGAGGGCGAGGCAATGCTGACTTCCACATTGCCCATATTGGCCAGAATATTGTGGTTGGCATCGGCGGATAAATACACGTCGGCATCAATGACGATACTACTAATGGTCATGGTTCCGTCCAGGTTCGGCATGTACCACTCGAGACCATGGGCAAACAAGTCGCCTTCGAAGTTGGTGATACGCGCGGTCAGGTGCAGGCCGAAATTGATCGACTGCAAGGACACGGTGGGCGCGTTGTAGGTCACGTTGCTCAGGAAAATATCGTAGTGACCAACCGAGGC
>JAUVBB010000037.1 GCA_030591445.1 Deltaproteobacteria bacterium
AAGAAATAGAAGGCGGCCACCGAGAAGAAAACAAAGACCAGCTGACCGACAAAGGCCACCCGATAGCTCAGGTTGGAGTAAAAGTCCTTGACCACGAAGGCCCAACATTTGCGCAGGAAGCTCACTCTTGATCCTCCGCAAAGATCTTGGCGATTTGGGGCAAGGTATCGGCGGTGGCACCCGCGAATTGAATACGGCCCTCGCGCAGCAAGGCCACCCGCTCACATAGTTCTTGGGCTTCTTCGAGGTTATGGGTGGCCAGCAGCACGGTCTTGCCCATCTCCTCGACCAGGGTACGGCCGAGTAACTTGCGGGTTCGCTGGGCGGCGCCGGGATCCATGGCCCGGGTGGGCTCGTCTACCAGCAGTACCTCCGGGTCATGCAACAGGGTCCTGGCCAGGCTCAAACGTTGGCGCATGCCGGTTGACAGATCGCGAAAGGGTTTGTCCAGTTCGCCCTCGATCTGAAGCAAGGCCGCCACTTCCACCACGCGGGCTTTTATTTTTTTTGGTTCGAGATTGGCCAGGGTGGCAAAGAAAGACAGATTGTGCCGGGCAGTCAGGCGCCAGAAAAAACTACGCTCGTCCGAGAGTACAAATCCCAGTTGTTGGCGAATGCGGCCCGGATGCTTGACTGCATCCTGGCCCAAAATAGTCACCGTGCCCCGGTCGGGAATCACGGTAGCGGCCAGGATGCGCAGCAAGGTGGTCTTGCCGGCGCCATTGGGTCCCAACAGGCCGATGGTCGTGCCCAGGGGCACCGACAGGGACAGCCCCTTGAGCACTTCGAGCCGCTTGCGGGCAAAAGGGTGGCGCAGGATGTCATCGAACGATCTCGGCAGCGTAAAGCGTTTGTGCACGCCGAGAATATCGATAGCCGGCTTAGCGATGGCGCTCATCCTCCCTGGTAACGCCTGACGGCGCGATTGTGACAACTGAGGGTCGGGCAGAAATGATGGGTGCCGTCGTTCTTGGATACAAAAAAGAAGTTCTTGGTGGCCTGCGGGTAAAGGGCAGCCCGGATGGCATCTTTGCCCGGGCTACAAATGGGTCCCGGGGGCAGGCCTTTGTTGCGATAGGTGTTGTAGGGAGAATCGATGCCCAGATCGGCACGGGTCAAGTTGCCGTTGAATTTGCCGCGGACAAGCAGCACGGCATAAATCACGGTCGGGTCGGTATCGAGGCGCCAGTCCTCGCGCAAGCGATTGTGAAACACGCCCGAAATAATCCCCCGTTCATGGGCAGCACCTGTCTCTTTCTCGATGATAGATGCCAGCGTGACAACCTGTAGCTCGCTCATGCCCTGTTGCTTAGCGCGCTCTCGCCACTGGGCAGTGAAGGCATTCTGGTAGCCGGCTACCAAAGTCTCGAGTAATTTCGCCACCGGCATCTGGCGGCGAAATTGGTAGGTCTCCGGAAACAGGAAACCCTCCAGGCTTTTGCCGGGCAGCCCCAAAGAGCGCGCAAAATCGGCATCCCGCGCCTTGGCTACGAAGTCTCGTGCCTTGGCCAAACCCGCTTGCTCAAAGAGCGCCGCCCATTCATCAAGGCGCAGACCTTCCGGAATGGTGATTTTGTGCGTCACCGGGGTGCCATCCAACAAAACCTGCAACACCTCTTCCGGCGTCATGTTGTCGCGGAAAGCCAACTCACCAGCTTTGAGCTTTCCCGCCGAACGTTTGGCATAGCGCAACCAGCGTTCAAACCAAACCGGATCGTCAATCACCTGCTGGCTGGCCAGGATCTTGGCCACGGTTTTCGGACCAGCACCGCGAGGAATGATCACTGGCAGCAAAGCACCCTCCCCTTCATGGGCTGTGCTCTGGTAGCCCTGCATCATGAGCCAGCCCACCAGGGCAAAAACGCCGGCCAAGCCGGTGAGTGCTACCGCAATGACCAATAGGGTCTTCTTCATGGTTCTCTCTCGTTTTGGGAGTTGATGTAGCTTTCAAGAATCAGCGCCGCCGCCAACTGGTCCACCACCTGTTTACGCTTGCGCGGTTTGACGCACGCCTCTTTCAATAATTCTTCCGCGGCAAAGGTGCTCAGTCTCTCGTCACTGTAATGAAGCGGGAGCCCTAAGTGGGCTTGTAGACGCTGGCCGAATTTACGCGTCCGCTCGGCGGCCGGTCCTTCGGAATCGTCCATGTTCAGCGGCAAGCCCAGCACCACCTCGTCCACTTCATGTTCGACCACCAGGCGGGCAATGTCCTCGAGATCACGAAGACCACCGTGGCGGGCCACCACCGTCAGCGCATGGGCCGTCCAACCCTCGGCATCGCTAATGGCGATTCCGATTCGCTTGCTGCCTAGGTCGATGCCTAACAATCGCATGTCTGGATTATAACCAGCGGGCAGAAGGAATCAATGGCAGCCCGCGGAGGGTACAAAATGCTTCTGAAAAAATGGACAATCAGAAGTTCTTGGGGGCGTGCTTGACTTCGTCGGCCAGGGCAGCCATGCCCCTGCGATCGGGCGAAATCAGTTGCAAGCCCATGCCCGGGGGCATGGCCCCGTGCGGTTTTTGTTGGCGCCAACGAACCACGCCTTTGAAATGGCTGGGATCAATTTCCTTGGTGAAATGCATGACGATGTCCACTTCACTCCCCTCCGGGAGGGGATTGGGTGTTCGGATGAAGATGCCATTCTTCGATACGTTGAGCACCGAGGTGGTGGTGTAAATGTACTTGGTGCGCAGATCTACCTTGAGCTGCACTTCAACGCGGGGGCATTCCCGTTTTTCCGGAACATCTTTTCTGACCGTGTTCGTCTTCATGACCCATCTCCTACGTAGAGGTCTTGGCCGGCGCCAAATTTGCCAAAAGGGCAATTATTCTCTTCATTAATGAAAGCTCGAAAATACCAGCACATTGTAGAGGCAAGGTCAAGAAAGAAGAGGCATTCTTTTCAATCTTTTTGCGATTCGTCTGGGGCGGGTGCTTGCTGCTCTTCGGTGTTATTCTCCGGACCATCTTCGGGAAGTTTCTCAAACAGCGACATAAGCTCTGATTCTAGCCGAGTGAATTCCGCGCGGGCGGCCCGTGTCCACTCGTTTTCGATGCGGGTTCGCTCCCCCATGCGCAGCGTCAATTCAAACACATGCAGGGCCTTGCGCAGTAGCACCGCCGTACGCTTGCTCACCAAGTCACGGTAGACCTCGGCCTCCTCAACACTTAGCCCGATCGGGTCCGCGGTCTGGGCCATGGCCTGATGCAACTGCAAATAGAGGCGACCGATTCTATAGCCGGCCTCCGAAGCCCACTCGGGATCGCCGTAACGAATGGTGCGCAGATAACCGGCTTGGGCCGAGAGCAATCTTTGCGCCTTGATTTCTAAATCGGCCTCAAGCTGCGCCGTGGGAAGACGCAAGGGGGCCTGGGCAAAGCGTTGTTCCGCCATGCGGGCCAAGCGAAACTCGGCCCGGGCGGCCGAGACCGGATCCAGATATTCATCCTGGGCATGCTCGCGGTAATGGCGCAGGGCTTTGCGCAATTTGCTTTCGGCCTGACCAAGTTCGCCATAGCCGGTCAGCGCCTCGCCCAGCAAAACCAAGGCATCGATCCGGTCAGACACGCTGAGTTCGGCACGCGCCAATAACTGTTCGAGCAGAACCATGCCTTCCTGGTGTCGAGTCAAATGCGCAAGAGCCATGCTTTCGCGGAAGGCGGCATCGACCCAATCACGCGACTGAAGCAAGGTACGGGTTATGATCCGATAGCGTTCCACCGCCTGGGCCGCCCGGCCCAGGCTTTCCAAACAATCTCCCGCCTGCATGGCCGCGGCTGAGCGATAGCGCGACTCGGTAAACTCGCTTAGAATTCGGGCAAAGAAAGTAAGTGCCCGCGCGTGATCGTCGATCTGGCGCAGACGCAAACCCTCCTTGAACAAAATAGCGGCATCAAAATCCACCAGCCCCAATTCCCGGTCGGGCTCCAGGCCAATATGAAAGGGTTCTAGAAATATCTCTTGCATCGGCGGCGCATCCTGGGCGGCCGGCCGCAGCCCCGCACAGCCAAACCATCCTGCCCCCAGCAGCATGGCTAGCCCGATAAATGGCCCGTGTTTATGCACCTTCATGGACCTTTCGACAACGCGTGCCGGCTCAAGTTCCCTCAAGCCGATAGAGTTTTCACCAAGAACTTCCGCTGACGCGGACCGTCAAATTCGCAGAAAAAGACCGATTGCCAGGTGCCCAAAACCGGCTGGCCGTCATCAACCAACACGCTGGCCGAAGCGCCCACCAGAGTGGATTTGACATGGGCGGCGGAATTGCCTTCCGCGTGCCGGTAACCGGCCTCCCAAGGCACCAACTTGGCCATGGCCCCGAGCAGGTCGTGCACTACATCGGGATCGGCGTTTTCATTGATAGTGATGCCGGCGGTGGTATGCGGGCAATATACCGTGCAGATCCCCTCGCGCACGCCGCTGTCGGCAATGGCCCGACGAACCTGGGCCGTAATATCGCTCATGGACTCGTGCGCTTGGGTAGCTAGCTCGAATTTATTCATGCCTCCTCCTTGTTCGATCCAAACACCTGACGGCGCAATCCGGCCAAGCCCTGGAGGTCATGCACATCCTCGGGAAGCAAGGACACGCGCAGCAGTGCCTCTGGATCTTCGATCCGATCAAGCAAGTCGGCCACTCGCTTTTTATCCCGCTCGGCCAGCTGGGTCAGGATCTGATGGGCCTCTGCCAAGCGGGCCAAACCCGCGGAGAGATCGCGTTGCCCCCCGACCGAACGCAGCCGATTGGTCAATATCTCCTGCCAGCCCTCGACCGTGGGCAGCGGCGGGAGTTCGGGCACCACGCGGTTGACCACCAAAGCTTTGGCATCCAGCTGCCGGCTAAACAAGCGCCGATACAAAAAAAGAACTTCTGCCACCTGGTTTGGATCGGGCGTGGTGACCAAGACAAAGGCAGTGACCGAGGATTGCAACACGGCCTTGATGGCCTCGGCGCGTAAGCGAAAGCCTTCCAGTTGACTGGAAAACAAACTCAGGAAGGAGGCCAGCTCCCGCAGAAAGCCTTTGCCGGTGAATTTGGCCAGAATGCGAACAACGTAGCCCCCCGAAAAATCGAGCACCAGCCGCCCAATTTTCCCGGCCAGCAAAGCCGGCCGCAGCAACCAGCGGATGCCGTCGAGTTTGAGTACATTGAGGATTCGGTCGGGCGCGTTGAGGAAATCTATCCCCTGGGTGGTGGGCGGGGTATCCACTACCACCAGGTCGTATTCTCCGTGCTGGTACAGATGATACAGTTCCTCCATGGCAGCGTACTCGGTCGAACCAGCAAGATCGTGGCACAAGCGCTCGAAGAAGGGGTGCTGTAAAATACGCTGGCGCAAGCCGGCATCGCTCACTTCCCGGGACACCACATCGGCCAGACTTTTGCCGGGATTTAGCATGGCGATGGTCAATGGCGCGCGCGCTGGAACCCCTTGACGGACAAGTTCTTCGATGCTCAAGACGTGTGGCTGCCCCGCCGGGATCTGGCGCAAACCGAAAGCATCGGCCAGACGCCGGGCCGGGTCAATGGTCAACACCAGAGTCTTGCGCCCCCGAACGCTGGCCTCGATCCCCAACAGGGCCGCGAGGGTGGTTTTGCCTACCCCGCCCGGGCCCATGGTAACCAAGATGTGACTTTCATTAAGGACGGAATCTAGTCTCATGCTTCCGTTTCCATTTGCCGGGGCAGGGCTTTGGTCAGCGCGTCGATCACCGCCCAATGATCCGTCGGTAACACCACTTCCGGAAAGGACAAGATGGGCAAATCGATGCCGGCCCTGAGTCTATCAAGATAGGTCTCCTGCAGGCGCAGACGGGACCGATACAATTCGCCGGCTTGGGCCAGGGCTCGACCCAACTCATGGGCGGCAGCCTGGGTCAACAGTTCGTCCGCACAGTCCGCCAGCAAATCGGGCAGCAAACGGTTGACCATGGCCAGGCCCAGGGGCAATTTTAGTTCGTCGCGAATGCGGTGAAAAAGTTCTAGAACTTCGGTCACCGGCAGTTCCTCCGCCACGGTCACCAGGTGAATTCGGGTCTGGGCAGGATCGGTCAACATCGCCTGGATCCAGGCGGCGCCTTCGTGCATAGGTCCGCGGGAGACCCGCTCGAGGATGGCCCGCGGCGCATCCAACATTTGGGCACCCGGGCCAGTGGAAGGCGCATCCAGAACCGTCACATCATAGTCGTTCTTTTCTATCAAGTGGACCAGGTGGCCCAGGATAAGCACTTCGGCCAAAGCCGGCACCGCCCGCAGAAATCGGCGTACGGCCCGCTGCTCAAAAACGGCGCGGTAGACCGGTTTGAGCTTGAGCACTTTCATGCCGTAGGTCTGTAGCGCTGCCCGCGGCACCAGGTTGATCCAATCAATGCCCGGTCGTAGCTCCAGCGGTCCATCGTCCTCTGGCTGAATACCAAACAAAGGCGGGATTCGACGGGGCGACCTGACTTCGACCAGCAAGACGCGCTTGCCCGCCCGGGCCGCAGCCACGGCAAAGGCCGTGGCCAGCGAGGTTTTACCCACGCCACCTTTACCGGTAAACACCGCCAAGCGGGTGTTGAACAGGTTCACTGTCCCTTGGTTTTTCTTGACTTCCACAAACTAGGATTATAGACGTCGGTGGCTCGGACACAAGCTGAAACTGGGGGTATAGGTGGGTAAAACCATGCGGCGCATCGCATTCATCAACGAAAAAGGCGGTTCCTGCAAAACCACGCTCGCGGTAAACACGGCGGCTTATCTCGCCGGTCTCGGCCAACGGATCCTCCTGGTAGACGTAGATCCACAAGGGCAAAGCGGGAAAAGTCTCGGATTCTACGTTCGCGATCTTAGGCCCACGGTGTTCGATATCATGATGGACGATACTCTGCCGGCCTCAGCCGCCATTCGCGCCAGCCACATCGAGGGGCTAGATGTGCTGCCCGCCAACAAACACCTGGCCGATTTCCCCACCGACGCCGCTGCCCTGACCGACCGGGAACACCGCCTGGCTGCCAAACTCGATACCCTGACCGAATACGACGCTATCCTTTTCGATTCGCCGCCTTCGCTGGGATTGCTCCATACCAATATCCTGTTGGCGACCGAGGAAATCGTGGTGCCGGTGAATTTGACCTATTTCGCCCTGGACGGCTGTGCCGAGATTGTCGAAACCATCGAAACCGTGCGCGAGCGCTTCAACAAACCAAGGCTGGAAATCATCCTGGTGGTTGCCACCCTGTACCGACCCACCAAACTCGCCGACGAGATCCTGCTTCGGCTACAAAGTCATTTTCCCGACCGGATGGCAAAGACGGTCATCGGTTACAATGTCAAAATTGACGAAGCCCAGAGCCACGGAAAATCAATTTGGGAGTATGCCGCCTGGTCCCGCGGCGCGCACCTGTTGGAATCCCTGGCCAAGGAAATCATCCAATTGGCCTGAGGTGTCGTCTCTGGTCAGGAGTCTTTCAAGCGGGCTTCCAGCTCTTCGATTCGCTTGCGTAGGGAGGAGAGCTGATCGCGAATGATGGCGCGCGATCCTACTGATTCGACGATGTGATGGATACGACCATCCATTTTCTTCTGGATATCGTCCAGCATTTTCTGGGTGGTGGTAAAAAAATCGCGCATCTTGCCGGCTTTTTCTTCCACCGTGGATTCGGAGCGACGGACAATCTTGTCCACTTGGCGTTCAGCCTCTTCCTTGATCGATTGCACCGGTTGGGTAACCCGCCGCTGGATAAAGTCCGTGATCGACGATCCGCTGGTGCGAATGATCTCGGTCAACATGCTCAAGGGCATACGCGTGGTCTGCTTCTTTTGCTCCTCGAACAGAATCTGAGCCAGGGTCACTTCGGTCAGATCCTTGCCGGATCGGTTGTCCAAGATCTGGACATCTTCGCCAGCCTTGACCATGCCGGCAATTTCTTCCAGGGTAACATAGCGACTTTCCTCGGTATCATACAGCTTCCGGTTGGTATAGCGCTTGATGATCCGGGCCTGTTTTTCTTCTATCGTTTCCATGGTATCTCTGGGTATCTTCACCTGGATGATTTGTCAACCTTTCCCTGACGCCCTGCGTCGCATTTTTCTGAAACATTGGGATACTTGATTCGGCATCGTATTTGTCGGAACATAGAGAAAAGCAGATTTCACAGCCGGCTGAGCGAGTCATGATCGTAGAATGCAGTCAATGCTTGACCAAGTTCAAGATCGCGGATGAGAAAATCACCGACCGCGGCGTCAAAGTCCGATGTTCCAAATGCAAGCACATGTTCGTGGTCAGCAAAGACGGCCAAATAAAGGAAGAACCTAAACCGGATTCAGCCGCCACCGGCATGGATCCATTTGCCGGCGGCCCAACAGAGAAGGTATCGCCCAGCCATGCGGCTGGCGAAGCAAATCCTTTCCTGGCCCCAACCAAAGACGTGGCTTCCGCGCCCCTGCCCCCAACGGCTAGCGCGGAAAAAGAGGCCTCTCCCTTCAATGGCCTACCCAGCATGGATGATGTGTTCGCCACCCCGGCCACGCCTGCTCCGGCTCCGACCAATGGCGCTTTCCCGGTCCCGCCGCCAGCGCCCATACCTCCACCCATGGAAACAAACAAGCTGGCGGACCAATTCGACCTGGATGCGGGTGACGATTCTTCCCCGCCCCCCAGCGCTGACTCGTTTCAGGCATCACCACCAAAGGCATCCTTACCAGGCCTCGGAAAAACACCCAAAGTGCCAGCCTTACCGGCTATGCCACCACCCCCGAGCGCGGCACCCAGCGAGCCGCCCGCCGGGGAAATCGGAACCGAATCACTCGAGATCGACAAAGATCTCGCCGATGATCTTTTTGGCAACCTGGAGCTAGAAAAAGCACCCGATCCACCCGCAGCCCCCGTGGAAGCGCCGCCGGTCAGCGCACCACCCCCGGCCAGCATTCCGCTGCAGCAGGAGCCGGCCCCTGCTGCCCCCACGCCTCCAGCAGCGGACGAGACCCCCTCGGCCGCCGTCATCCTTCCGGGCAGCGAGAGTGATGAGGACGATCCCTTTGCCAACATCGATATCAACCTAAAGGATGAATCACCCGATCTCGCCAAGCCCCCACCCACGACAGAACCTTCCGCCGGCGAAGCAGTGGGCAAGCCAACCGAAGATCTATTCGGAGACATGGGCGATCCTTTCGCAAACCTGCAGAAACCCGCGGCTGAACCCGCACCGCCAGCTGAACCCGCACCACCAGCTGAGCCCGCACCACCGGCAGAACCCGCACCACCGGCAGAACCCGCACCCGCACTTTCCGTGCTTCCTCCTGAGTTGGGCGTGGAAGCCGTTGAGATCCAACCCTTACCGTCGCCATCTCCTCCTGAACCGGCACCGGTACCCACGCCCGCCGCGGCACAAGAAGCAGACGATCCTTTTGCCTTTGGCAATATCGATCCCTCCTCGGACGCCGGCGACTCATCGAGCATTCCGCTGGACAATGCCGATCCATTCGCCCAACTAGACGCCGCCAAAGAGGCTGATACGGCCGCGGAGCCGGAACCAACCGGCCTACAAATAAGTGCCGATGGCAGCTTGGTTGGCGAAGCGCTGCCCGACGCGCCACCGCCTTCTTTGATGGCAACCCACGAACCCGCCCCGGAATCGGAGGCGGCCCCCATTGTTGCGGCCGCCCCGGCCCCCATGGCCGAGTCCGCCCCCCCATCCGGATCGTCGATGGCGACTTTGTACAAGTTTGGCTTTGGCATTGTCGTCCCGTTGATGGTCTTGCTGCTGTTCGTAGTCTACCGCAGCGACGGCAAACCAGATTTAACCAACTGGTCAACTTACGTGCAAGCCTTCGCTGGCAAGTCTTCCCAATTACCGTCCTCTGGCGAATTCCCGATTACTCATCTGGCCAGCACGGTTTTCCCTAACCGCGATGGCCACCGAATGGTGTTGTTGTGGGGCGCGGTGCAAAATACGACCACGCAGGCACAGTCGGTGGCGGTAAGCGGCATGCTCCTCGATCGCAAAGGAAGAACCCGGGGCAAGTTTACCGCTCCGGCGGGGGTTGACTTCACTCCTTTTGAAGTGTTCGCCATGGACGATTCCGCTGCGGTGGCAAGCGCCTACCGCAAAAAAATAGGCGATGCTGGACCAGGCAAGATCGCTCCAGCAACCGAAAGCTCATTCATGCTGATCTTCCATGACCGGCCCGATGTGCTTGCGGATCTCACTTTCCACCTATCGGCCTCGGTCTGCAAACAATCACTTTGCGGTATTGCGCCTGACGACAAAGCCCCGCCACCAGTGCCGGAGCCTGCAACCACGGTGGAGAAAAAACCCACCCGCAAGCGTCGTTCGGCGGCGAAAAAAACCCGGAAAAAATCAGGCCCGCAGGGAAACACCGTTCGCCTCAAACCCGTTCAAGCCAAACCCAAAACCGAAGCCCGTCAGAAATGACCCGCCCGGACAGGCAGTGGCAGAAGCTGGTTCGCCGTTTGCGAGCCCTGCCCGAGACCGCCATGCGGCGCCAGGTTCTTCTCGAATGCATGCCGGACATGGACGCAGCGGAATTGCTTTCGTTCTTCGCTGAGCTCTTGGCGAGTACGTCCGAGCGACGACCGGCCTATCTGGGAATTCTCGATGCTGTCCACGAAGCCATTTTGTCTGCCCAACTTCAAGATCCCCTGTATGAGCTGCTCTCCGAGGTTTACCGCTTGGCGCAGCAGCAAAACCAAGATGGCGTCGCCGGACTGCTGATGATGGCCAGACCGCAGCGCGGTCCGCTGACGGCCAAAGAGGTCCCTGCCGATCTGGAGTTTGCCTCACTGTCACTTGGGCGGCGTAAATTCCTGGCCCGCGGGCATGACCGGACCAAACTAGATCGCCTGATCTTCGACCCGGAACCCGCGGTGATACACAACCTATTGCGTAACCCACACCTGGTGGAACTAGACGTGATTCGGCTGGCGGCCCGGCGACCTACCCGCGAAGAAATCCAGCGTGAAATCTATGCCAGTGACTGGGCAAACCGCTATCGAGTCCGCTTGGCCCTGGTGTGCAATCCCTATACCCCCACGGACATGGCTATCAAACTTTTGGGCTTTTTATTGCGCAAAGACATCAATATGGTTCGCAAGGATACCGCCCTGCATGCCTTGGTCCAGACCGAGGCAAACAGAAGGTACCAAGAAAAAAAATAGACCATTCTTTGAGGAATTCAACCGGACCGAGTCAGGATTCTTCTTCCTCGGCAACCGTGTCCGGGGAAACCTTGCGTAAGCTCTGAATCGACCGGCCAATCGAAGTGGCGATGGCCGGCAACTTACCCGCGCCAAAGATAACCAGCACGATGATGATGAGGGTGACCAGATCGGCAAAACCAGGCAAGTGGAAGTTCCTTATTTCGGTCCCGGGCACGCTGACCGCGACCCGCCTTCAGACCGTTAGTAGTCGAATCCAAGTTTGAGATTGAACAAATGAATGTCCTGGTCGGAAAAGACACCTTCCGCGGTAATTTGAAAGATGTGGGTCTTGAGCCGACAACCGACAAAGAAGCGGTTAAACATATTGTCCTGCCAGCGCACGGCCGCCAACACCTCTTCTTCCAGAACCGGGGTGCCGTTGTCGTCTCTTTCCTTCAAGATGACATGGGAATCCCCGTGCACAAACAACATGTGGTAACCAGCGTAGGGAGTCAGCGACATCATGCCACCAATGCCAAAAGACTTCGACACCGAGACATCCCAACCGCCATTGGTCAAGGAAAAATCCTTGGAACCCAACATATGGTTCAGCGAAAAACACAGGGCCAAATCAGGAATGAAATAAAAACCCTCATTGATAGCCCATTTCACTTCCGCCCCGACCAGGAAGAGTTCGCTCTCCGGCAGATAGGTTAGCTGGGTGCCAACCTCGACGCTGAAGGGCAAACCCTTGCGCACGTGCAGGCGGGGAATCAAAAGAATACTGGAAGGATCTCCTTCGGTGGCCAACTGCCAGTAATCTTCCTTGTGCTGAATCGAGGCCATGGAACCTTCCAGGCCAAAGCTAAATCCGTTTAGTCCCAGCGTTTCAGCTGGCGCCAAAAAAGCCGGGGCGGTTAGAAGACCCAGGTCTCGCACCAAATTCCCGAAATGCTGTTGCGCGCAATCGCCAGCACAGGTATCCGAAAAAAAGTTACTGAGGTGGAGGTCGTATCGTTCTGCCCTGACCGGCAGCACCAACAGCAGTACCATTAGAACCATGCTCGTTTGTAAGATCCTTCGGCTATTCATACCCGTTCCCATATTGGTTGGCGGAAAGTCAACATTCCTCTTTATTTGCAGGAAATTAGCAAAGAGCACACAAAACTGTCAAGGTTTTTCCGGTCAGGGAGCAAACACGCTTAGAAGAGTTGATCCGGGCAGGCCCAGACGATATGTTGTTTGCGCATGAACGATCAAAATCCCATACCGGCCATGGTACTGGCCGCTGGCTATGGATCGCGGCTGCGGCCGCTGACCCAACTCCTGCCCAAACCCCTGGTGCCAGTGGCCAATCGCCCGCTGATCCACTATATCCTGGCCCAACTCCAAAAAGCGGCAGTGGTCAAGGTGGCCATCAACCTGCACCACTTGGCCCATCTCATCCCGGAGGCCCTGGGCGATGGCTCGGCATTCGGTCTCGAACTAACTTACTCAAAAGAGAGCGAAATACTGGGGACCGGAGGAGGGGTCAGCCGGATGCGGTCCTTCTTGCAAGACGGGCCTTTCCTGCTGCTCAACGGAGACATCTTGACCGGGGTGGATCTGCAATCCGTCCTCCAGACTCACCGGCGGCAGGGGGCGGCGGCCACCATGGTGGTACGGCCCTTACCCACCCAAGCCTCGTTTACCCCCTTGGCCATCGACGAAGAAAATTGGCTGGTCCGGTTCAAGCATGCCCGACAAGAGGCGCGGGGCAAGGAGCGCGCGGTTATGTTTTGCGGAATTCACGTGCTGGAACCAACGGTATTCGACTTTCTGCCGGCTTCCGGTTTCTCATGCATCAACGATGAAGCCTATACCGCTATGATAGCGGCGGGCTTGAAGGTGGCCACCCATGTATACCAAGGCCCCTGGTTTGATTTGGGAACACCGGCGGCCTACCTGGAAGCCAATCGAATGCTGCTGTCGGCAAAGATATGCCTGCCCCAACTCGATCCACTGGCCGGACAGAAACTCCAAAATGCGGTACTGCTCGGGCACGAAGTAATGCCTGGAGAAAATGTCGAACTGGGACCCGAGGTGGCCATCGGCGATGGCAGCGTACTCGGCGAGGGCGCCCGCGTGGCTCGTTCCGTGCTATGGCCAGGCTCGCGAGTCGCAGCCAAAGCCGTGCTCGACCGGGTCATCCTGGCAGGTTCACATATCGTTCGGGTACCTAAGAATTGACCCGGCAAAGGATGACGGTCACATTGTCGATGCCGCCGGCCTGGTTGGCCGAGTCAATGAGGAGTTTGGCCGCTTTGCCTAAATCTTCGTTTTGGACCACGATTTCCTGCATGAGCTCGTCGGTAATCATGCCATTGAGCCCATCGGAACAAGACAGATATACATCGCCCACCTCGGTGGGAAAACGGTTCAAGTCGACCAGGACCGAGTCCTTCATTCCCAAGGCGCGAACGATCACGTTCTTGTGGGGAAAGTTGGCGATTTCCTCTTCGGTGAGTTTCTTGGCCTTGATGTAGTCGTTGAGCAAAGAATGGTCTTCGGTCAATTGAACAATCTGACCCCCGCGAACGCGATAGACGCGGGAATCACCCACATGGGCAACCAAAACATGGCCTTCAACAACATAAAACCCGGCCACCGTGGTGCCCATGCCCCGATAACGGACCTCGCGTTGGGAGGCTTCGAAGATACGTAAGTTGGCCAATTTGACCGCCATGATTAAGCGGTTTTCGTCGTAGGGCCGGTTCTTGTCCATCTTGTAGGGCCAGGTGATGTCTTCGTCCTGGCGGGTGGCCCGAAAGAAATTTGCGATGCCTTCGACCGCAATCTGGCTGGCCACCTCCCCCGAGCTATGACCACCCATACCATCGGCCACCACGTAGAGATTCTCTTCGTCCAAAGTAAGGAGGTTGTCCTCGTTTCGGGCTCTTTTTATGCCAACGTCCGTTATACCAGCAGAGACCAGTTCCATGGAGAGATTTCACCTCTGTCTTCTTTAATCTATATCTCTTTTGGTATCACGTCGACTCGAAACTTGTCAAGAATGCACGATTTTCTAAAATTCGATTTGTCTCCCCCTTTCTTGACCTGAAAAGCGATGCCCCCTATCCTTAAGGGGAACGAACTCATTTCTGGCATGATGGTCGAGCGAAGCATGAAAAGACATGTGCGAAAATTCTTGTGGTTGGCGCTGGGCATCTTGGTCGGGATCCACCCTCCGGCGGTGTCCGCTGGGACCAACGACTCGCTGTCAATCACTTGGCAGCTTGCCGATCAAAACGTGCTCTTGGTACCCGGCAAAGACGTCAAGGTTCAGTTTACAGTTCACGACGGAGACGGCCAAGGCGTCGGCGGCTTGGCTTTCTCCCTGGCGGCCTCGGCCGGTAAGTTGACGGACATCGAAGATGTCGGGCAGGGAGTGTACCAGGCCCGCTACCGCATGCCCAAAAGCAAGCACCCGCAAGTCGTGGTGTTGGCGGCCAAAACCGGCGGCCAGCCACCGACCTGGACTGCCTTGCACCTGTATGCCAAAACCGAACTACCCGTTGATACCGACAAACCCAATGTGAATGTCACCCTGCGTCTGGGCACCCGATCTTATGGACCGATACGCACCGATACCAGGGGCAAGGTTCGCATCTCGGTTGAGATCTACCCGGGCGAGACCGCGGCCCGCGCTGTAGCCGTAGACGAGTTTGGCAACCGTACCATCCGCCAGGTGTCCATTCCCATACCCCCATACTCACGCATGGTCGGCTTCGCGGAACGCACAACCTTGGCCGCCGACGGCGGAGACGGGACCGACCTCTTCATCATCCAAATCAATCCGGATGGGAGCCCGTCTAGCCACACCGAATTCAAGATCTTTCTCAAAATAGGATCCTTGTCTAAACCAATTCTGCTGAGAGAGGGTCTGAGCAAGCTGCGCTACACCGCGCCAAAACGACTACGCCACCGGGCAAGCGAAATCATCATCGCCGATCAACGAGATCTGGTCCACAACCGCCAGACTTTCCATTTTCAATTCTCCGCCGGCAAACCCCAGCGACTGGAAGTCTCCGCCCATCCGCCCAGCCTGTTCGCCGATGGGGCCAGCACCAGCATGATTCGAATTCTGGTGACTGATCGAGCCGGCAATCCCTTGGCCCAACACAGCCCCAGCATCAAGTGTGACACCGGGTCGATAGCGCCGGTGGCCAACCTGGGCGGCGGAAAATTCCAAAGCCAATACACCTCACCCAGCGGCGCAAAAACACCGGCCGCTTGTTTCGCCGAGTTGACATTCGCTGGTGGACAACCATTGCGCCAGCAGATTCGCCTGACTCTGAAGTCTGCGCTGCCGGCTCTGCTGGAAATAGAGGCCAATGACTACCAACTGATCGGAGACGGCTCCAGCCAGGCAAACATTGCCCTCACCATCAAGGATCGAAACAACAATCCTATCGAAGGGGTACTGGTCCGGGCCCAAACGGCAGTCGGCACGCTCAGTCCGGTTATCGATGATGGTCAGGGAAAGTACCATGCGGTTTTCACCGCGCCGACCATTTTGGAATCAACCAAGATCCGTATTAAATTCGAAGCCGGCTCCCAGAAAAAACCTCGCTCGGCTTATGTGGTGATCGAGGTAAACCCGCCCCCGCCCCCGCCACGAATCATCCCCTGGGTCTCGGTCGGCACCTGGGCCGGCCTGATGACCAACTTCGGCCGCTTGTACTCCCCGTCATTTACGGTGGACAGCACGATGAAGCTCCCTTTCGGCAAAGACCGGTTCTACCTGGCCCTGGAAGGCGGCTACCGCTTCGGCGAGCAGGAATCGGCCACCTCTTTGGCGGACATCAAGGCCAACACCCGACTCGAAGTCATCCCGGTTCATCTATCTCTGGTATTCAAATTCAGCCCCCAATCCAGCTTCTGTCCCTTTGTCGGCATTGGCGGCGGCGCGGAGTTCGTACAGTGGTCGATAGAATCCGACTCCGGCTCCCGGGAAAGAAACCACCAAGTCTTGTTGGGGGCATTGGCCTCCGTGGGCGGAGAACTCCGGCTAGGCCCCGGGGCCGTATTCTTCACCGCCCGCTATCTGTATGCGTATTTATATGCCCGCAGTTCCCTGGATCCGCTGGGCTCCCTCGTCAAGGGCAACGTGGGGGGATATGATTTTGGCTTGGGCTATCGGGTGTTTTACTGAGATTGAGGTATGGTCATGCTTCCAGCTGCACAGGGTATTAAATCTTTTTTGATCGTGGCAATCGGCGTCTTGCCTTTCGTTTCCGGCTGTGCGGTCGACACCTTGGCAGAATCTTCGTTGTCAGCCATCTGCCTGGCCGACAATGCCGATGATTGCCAAAACGCCATCTACGCGGGTACCGAAACCGAGCTGGTGGTCTTCGGCGACAATCTTCACCCGGCCTTTGCTATCAATCTGGACCAGCAAGATTCGCCTAGCCTAAGCGGCTCCTTTGCCGTCACTATCGGCGAGACCGCCTTACAGGAACTTCATTTGGATGTCTCCGGCCCCATGCCGGTGCTCAGAGGCACTCTGCCGGGAACGACCGCAGTGGGCATGCATGCGGCGATCTTACAAACCCCCAGCGGCAACCAGGCTGAACTCGACAACGCTTTTCGCATCGTCAACCCCTTGGAGTTCAAGCTCAGCTTGTCCGAAGCCATCCTGCCCACCGGACACACCGTCCAACTCGCGGTCCACTTAGAAAACATCGGTTCTGCCCGGATTGAGCAAATTGTGGCATCGGCTGCGCAGGCGGGGGACGGACACTTGCGAATCTCCGATCCCACCAAAGTGCTCAGCCTGAGAGCCGCCGAGACGGCCAGCATCGAATTCGACTTGGTCGCAGAACAAGCCGGCTCGGTGTCAATTTCAGTATCGCTAAGCGGCCGGGTCAATCAGACAGTTGCGGTGGGAAGTTCTGTGCCGGTGGTCACCAATGTCGGCGTTCTCACCGCTGCCGCGCTTACGGCAACGGCTTCGCTAACGGCCCCTTCTGCCGCGACCGGCACGAGCTTTGAGCTGATTGTCGATCTAAGCAATACCGGCCAAACCAACATCACCGATGCCCGCCTGCTCAGCCCGCAGTGGTCTGGTTCCGGTTCGGTGCTGTTTGCCGATCCCGGGCCCTCGGCGTTGGATTTGCCTCCATTGTCAAGCCGGCGATTGCGCTGGAGTGGCCAGGCAGTGTCGGCCGGCACGGTGGAGATTGTGGTGCAGATTGGCGGCAACGAAGACATTTCCGGGCGGGAGCTTACCCCATTCACCGCCAATTCTGTTTTCCTAGAAATCCTGTAGCCAACTCGAAGTAGCCCGGCAAGCGAAGCATACTTGATCCCGTCTGGCAGTTGTGCTTGTATCGTTCAAGAGGCAGTTAACGCACGGTTCCAAGGCAGGTGGAGATGACGCAGAACAACGAAGCTCCGATCAATCGAAAAACCATTCTGGTCATTGATGACGAAGAGGTGGTTCGTTTTCTATTCCAGACCCTGCTGGAAGAAGAAGGCTTCGAAACCGTGCTGGCCGCCGACGGCCGCGAGGGTGTCGAAGCCCTGAATCGTCACCGGCCAGCTTTGGTGCTGGTAGATAAGAATCTGCCCGATGTCTCGGGGGTAGACCTGATTGCCAGTGAGAAGAAACGGCACCCGGACACAGAGTTCATCATGATCACCGGTTACGCTTCCCTTGATTCAGCGGTCAAGGCCATGGAAGTGGGCGCCTTTTCCTATTTGACCAAACCTTTTGAGGAGATGGATCTGGTTCTGGATCGCATTCATGCCGCTCTGGAGGTTAATAATTTAAGGGTGGAGACTTCCGAACTCAGGGAGCGCCTTGATCTGATCGACATGGATCAAAAAACCGAAACCGCAAGCGGGACGAGAAAAAGCGGCAGCCAGCAGCGACTTCTGGACCAGGTGCGCCAAACCATTTCGTTCCTGGATACTTTTATAAACAAGCGCAATCAGGTACCCACACCCGCTTCCTGGGCCAGAACCGTCGACATGATCGAGCAAAAAACGCGCCTGCTGAAAAAAAGCCTGGAAGAAACCGGAAACTCTTGACCCCAGCGCGAGGATACCGATGGGCGGACTGATCCTGGCCATAGATCAAGGAACCACGGGCACAACATCGGCCTTGTTCGACACCAAGGGAAACCTTAAAGCCAAAGTGAACCAAGAGTTCAGGCAAATCTATCCCCAGCCGGGGTGGGTCGAGCACCAGCTCAATGACATCTGGACTTCGGTTGAAGACAGCATTCAAAAAGTTCTGCAGAGTGGATCGTTCGACGTTAAGCAAATACGGGCCATCGGCATCACCAACCAACGAGAAACCACCGCGGTCTGGGAAAAAGATTCAGGCCAGGCGCTGGCCAATGCCATCGTGTGGCAATGCCGACGCACGACTCCGTTTTGCCAACAGTTGAAAGACGCCGGTCACGAGCCCCTGTTTCAGGAACGAACAGGATTGGTACTTGACCCCTATTTCTCTGGCACCAAACTACGATGGTTGCTCGACAATGTGCCGGGTCTGGCCCAGCGCGCGCAGAAAAATGAAGTCTGTTTTGGCACCATCGATAGTTTTTTGGTTTCTCGGCTGACCGACGGCCAGGCTCATGTCACCGATGTTTCCAACGCCTCCCGCACCCTGATGATGAACCTCCACACCCTGGCCTGGGACGACGAGTTGTTGGAATTGTTGGGCATCCCCAAGTCCTTGCTTCCAGAAATCAGACCCTCGGCTGAAATTTACGGCCGCACGCGCGGGCTCAGGTCTTTGCCGGACGGCATCCCCGTTTGCGGCATCGCTGGCGATCAACAGGCGGCCTTGTTTGGCCAAACATGCTTCGATGTCGGCCAGGTCAAGTGTACCTATGGAACCGGCGCCTTTGTGTTGATGAACACCGGCGGGCGCGCCGTGACCAGTAAGCAAGGTCTTTTGACCACGGTGGCTTGGAAAATTGGCGACGAAGTGGTTTATGCCCTGGAGGGCAGCGTGTTTGTGGCCGGCGCGGCGGTCCAGTGGTTACGCGACGGCCTCAGCCTTATCTCCCAAGCTGCCGAGGTGGAAAAGCTCGCCCGGCAGGTCGATTCTAGCGAGGGCGTGATATTCGTACCGGCCCTGGTCGGCTTGGGGGCACCGCACTGGAACCCCAATGCCCGGGGCGTCATCTCCGGAATCACCCGGGGAACCACTGCCGCCCACTTGGCGCGTGCCACCCTGGAAGGAATCGCCTTCCAGGTCCGTGACGTGATCGAGGCCATGCGCAAAGATGCCCAGGAAGACATCCGGGTGATGCGGGTAGACGGAGGCGCAGCCGAAAACGACCTGCTCTTGCAGTTCCAGTCCGACATCCTGGGCGTTGACATTCACCGACCGAAAATCATCGAGACCACCGCGCTGGGAGCAGCCTTGCTCGCGGGTTTGGCGGCCGGGATCTGGCAAGACAAAGAAGAAATTCGTAACCATTGGGAAATCGACCAGCCATTTGCAGCCACGATGACTGCCGATCAGGTAAGCGAGCTTCTCTCACGCTGGGAGGCCGCGGTCACAAGAAGCTGATCGATGGATGCCACCATGCCCGGCGGGAAGTTCGAACCACAGGCTTTCGGAAAATACGTACTCACCGATCGGATCGGATCAGGCGGCATGGCCGAGATTTTTCGCGCCACCGCCTTTGGGGTCGAGGGTTTCACCAAGGATGTCTGCATCAAGCGCATCTTGCCCACCCTGTCGGCGGACGAAACCTTCATCAAGATGTTCATCTCCGAGGCAAAAATTTCGGTTAATTTACACCACGCCAATGTGGTGCAGGTTTTCGATCTCGGCCGCATCGGCGAGCACTTTTTCATTGCCATGGAGTTGATCCGCGGACGAGACCTGCTGCAAATCATCAACCGTTGTCGGGCCCAGCGGCGACGCATTCCCGTGCCACTGGCATTGCATATCATGTCCCAAGTATGTGAAGGTCTCGATTACGCTCATCGGGTCAAGTTGGAAGGAAGAGCCGCCGGTATCATTCATCGAGACGTCAGCCCCTCGAACATTCTTGCTTCTTGGGAGGGTGCGGTCAAAGTTGCCGATTTTGGCATCGCCAAGGCATCGTTCAAAGACGAAAAAACCGCCACTGGCACCCTCAAGGGCAAGTACGGCTACATGTCGCCCGAGCAGGTACAAGGCGAACGTATCGATCATCGCTCAGACATATTTGCCGCCGGCGTTTTGCTTTACGAATCGCTGGTGGCCAGCCGCCTGTTCAAAGGCGACACCGATCTCGAAACTTTAGAGCGCGTTCGGGCCGCCGAAGTCCCGGCACCGCCCTCAGCCCTCAATTCCTTGGTACCGGCCGAGGTCGACAGAATTGTGCTCAAGGCCTTGGCGCTCAAACCCGAGGATCGCTATCAAACCGCCGGTGGACTTCAGGAGGCACTGGCCGATCAGCTCTTTGCCAGCACCGATCGAGTGGACAACAAGGCTTTGGCCTCTTTCATGAAAAAGCTCTTTGCCGAAGAAATTGCAGCAGAGGAGAAAATCGACAAAGAGCGCGGCAACCTAGACCAATCGGCACCCGTGCAATCGGTGAAAAAAAATATTGAAATCATCTCGGCCATGACCCCGATTCCATCCGGCCCCAACACCGTCAATGATTTACCGTCGGGCAAAAGAAAAGAGCATCTTTCCTCATTGGCCATCGGACTCATCGGCTCTCTGATCATTATCTCGGTCACGGTTGCCCTGGCCCTGGGCTATTGGCTTACCATCCGGCCCACACCTTTACCAGCCGCCGACGCCGGCCCCCGGACCCAGGACCCGCCCGTGTCGATGGCCAACGGCACCCTTTCCATCCGCTCGCTACCGGCTGGCGCCAGCATCGTAATCAACGGAATGCCCATCGGGCAATCTACCCCAGCGACCATCGGTAAGCTGCGTCGGGACACCACCCATCGGGTCGAACTCCGTTTGGCCGGCTACCAAACTTGGACCAAGCAGGTCGTTTTCGGCGAAGTCGACTTGATCGCGATCGAGCCCCAACTGGTACTCAAACCAAAGCCACCGCCGGTGAACAAACCCAAGCTCGGCATATTGAACATCAACGCGGTGCCGGTCTGGGCCTACGTGTATATCAATGGCAAGAAACAACCTCGGCCCACGCCGCTGTACGCCATTCGGCTCAAGCCCGGCAAGTATAAAATTCGTTTGGAAAACCCAAAGCTGAAACTCAGCCAGAAGCGAACGGTAACCATCCGGCCCGGTAAAGCCTTCGACTTGGTTGTGGAAATGCAATAAGGCGCCGGCCACCTACAGCCTTAGCGAACCACCTCTACCAAATAGCCGCTGTCGTGGGTGAGCCAAAGATAACTGCCGGCCGATGCCCCAGCCGCCACCAGCCCTACCGTCGTCCAAAACCACCAGCTCTGATACCAAGCTGTCACCAGCGGCGGAGCTGGAGGCAAGGGCGGAAAGATGGGATCGGGATCCGGGTCGAAGCCCTGAGGGGGCAGCGGAATTTTCTTCACTACTCGCCATGACTGCGGAACCGTGCGGTCACCACCGATCCAGGCCTCGATGACCGTGCCTACCTTGGCCATCTCATCCGGCCGGACCAGTATTCGGCCCAGAAAATGGCACTGCGGGCTTCCCTTCTTGAAGATTCCCAATTCCATATGGGCGGCGCCGCGGGCACGAAGCACGGAGGCAAACACCAGCCAGTCGCCAGCTAGCCCTTCGGCCAATTGCTGCGCGTCTTGCGGAGAGACTTTTGTAATCCCGGCCTGCGCCAAGCGATTGCGCAAGCGAACCCATTGAATACCTTGCCCCGCTTGCAAAAACACCTCTCGCTTCTGCAAACCTCCGGGCTGCAAACCCAGAATTCCAAACCAAGTTTTGTGCCCGGCCGCCTCCATGGAGAAATAATGATCACCGGGATATACGCCGGGAATGGTCACCGGCGTGGCCCCCACTGGCTTTCCATCCATTAATACCCGGGCCCCCGCGGGCCGCGAGATCAATGAGATCGAACCTTTGAGCGAGGTCAGTAGTCTTTGGCGCACGCGGTCGAATCGGTCGACCACCACCGGATTAACCCGATTCTCATCCAATCGTCGGTCCGGATTGAGTAGCAGCACCATACGATATTCGCGCTCGGCGTACTTGCGCTTGCCCAAAGCCTGGTAGGTCATGCCCAGCATAAGATGGGCATGCTCCAGGTCCGACAAATCGGCCAAGCTAGGAAAAACTGCCTTCAAGTTGCGTAACGCTGCCTTGAACTCCTTGATGGCTTTCTTGGGTCGTAGCCTAGAAAAATGAGCTTCTCCGCGCTTGATGTGGGCGCGGGCCTTCTGCTGGAAGCCTTGCGCCCCGGCATCGGGCGGTTCCTGAAAGAGTTTTTCCTGCTGATCTTGTGACAATAAGCGCAGCCCCGGCGTCGAGGCCAAGGAAGCACGCAATGTTTGTAGATGACGCAGATCTTGTTCCCGCCAATTCGGATCGGGATCGGTCGACAATTCAATCAGTGCCACCGAAGGCGTTTGCGCTCGCGCCCAGGCGCCCATGAGACACATAGCAATAACGATGCCGATCCTTGTTGGTTTCATCTTCTGCCTACTCCAGGCTAAAGAGCCTGATCTCTGACCAGAATTGAGGATCGAGCTCTTCGACCTCGGACCAGTTATAGATGACCGTCTCGCCTTCGTCTTCGTCCACCACCCGGATTTCCAAACCGAGGAACCATCCCCGTTGGGCAGTGGCTGCATTCAGCTCCAAATTGGACCAGGGCAGGGTCAGCGAGACTTCGTAGCCAGAACTGGTCTTGCTGCCAGCGGCGGTACCAGTGAAGTTGAACTCTGTCAAATCGCCCAAGGCTGATCCGCGCGCCTGACTTGTCTCTGAACCGGCCGTGACCACGAAGTGTAAAAAGCGCGCGGGCTCGGCAACTGGGGCCAGACCATTGCCCAGATCCAGCCAGAGCTCCACCCGGTCGGCGCCGGAAAAATCGGCCCCGGTGGACTCGTTGCGAACTTCCTGATCGGGCACCTGAACCCGCAAGGTCAATGCGCTCTCGCCCCAAAATCCATCCACGGTTGCCTGACCATCAGCGGCGGGAAAACGAACCGAAGGGCCGGAAAAACGCAGAACCTCCAGCAAGGGAACGGCTAGCAGCAAGTGGCCAAAATCGTCGGGCCCCAATTCCTCCACCGCCTGGTTCGGGTTGAAACTCCAAGTGGCCACCGCCGGCATATCTTCCCCACCGTCATGATCGTAGATTCTCAAATTAAAGGGCAAAATGCGGTTCTTGCCCGGCGGCAACGCGGGCCACACCACATCGAGTTGATAGCCGCCCTGGGGCAATTCAGCGAGTGTCGCTTCACTAACGCCGTCGGGGAGTTCGAGCGTGCCGTCGGCGGCCGCGGTCAACACGTTACCGTCAAAGTAAATGCGAACGGCATCTCCTGAATCAAGTTGCGCCTCCTCCACGGCTGGCACCACCAGATCATCGATCACGCGCACCCGCAAGTGGAGTCGCTCCTTTTGCCAAAGCACAAAGGCCAGAGCGGATAAATCCGCAGCATTTTCTATAGCCCCTCTTTCCAGATGCCGCTGATCAATAAAAAACGCCGGCGGAATATCAGCAAAGGGATCCGCCTGAATCACCGTGGCCTGGGAAACGCGCCGGGCAATCGCGGTATCGATGGGCGCAAAAGGTAAGGTGATAAAGCGATCGGCACCGGCCAAAGGGCCAAAAGCCGGCCCGAATCCCGCCGCCAGCAAGCGGCTGCGGTTGTCTAAACCCAGCAAGTAAGGAAAACCAGTGCGAAGACTGCCCAGCAAGTCTGGCCCGAATCGGGCAAGGGGGGGAAAGCGGCCCAGTGAGTGAAAAACATCGCTCCCATTCAGCACGCCTATCTCAACTTCGTCCACCAGGGTGAAAGGATCAAGGGTGGGATTTCGGCCCTCATGCGGTGGCGTCAACAATAGCCGAAGGCTACCTTGGACGTCATCGCTGCAAGCAACAAAGCTAAGCAGCAAACACAAACCCCAACAACGGGCCCAAAAAATTATCTGCGCATTCGCCACAGTTGTCCCATCAAGAAGAAGAAAACGAACAGACCCCATGGGCCGGTGGATTCAGTTGAGCAGCCACAGCCTTTTTCTCCGGAATACACATGCACCTCGGTAAAATCGGGCGCACTGTCTACGTTGTCATAGCTGACCACCAAACGAAAAACGTAGACGCCTTCTTGGCTGGGGGTAAACCGGGGTTGAGAGGTAGTGGCCGCCGAGAGCAATACGTCTTCCGGACCGGAACTCATCTCCCAGACAAAATCCAAGCCGCCACTTCCGGGAGCGGTACTGGCGCTGCCATCCAATACCACCCTGGTGCCGGGCGCAACCAATTGGGTGGAACCAGCCTCGGCTACCGGAGAAATCTCGTTGTCCCCGCCATCGGTGCCACCATCCGAATCGCCAGTCTCGGGCGGTTCACATTGTTCTTGCTCACAACGACCACTCAGGCATTCATGCGGGCGGCCCGCCACACATTCGCCCTGGCCGTCACATGTCCCCGCAGTGGTATAGACCCCACTGGTACAAGCAGCCGGGTCACACTCGGTGCCCGAAGCCACAAAGGCACAAGCGCCCAGGCCGTCACAGACGCCGGTCATGCCGCAAATCTCAATGCCTTGATCACAGTTTAGATTCGGATCGGTGCCCATGGTAACAAACAAGCACACGCCCATGGCCGACGGGTCATTGCAGATCCGACAATCTCCGCAAGCCTGGTTGCAGCAAACCCCATCCTGGCAAAACATACCGGCGGCACATTCACTGACATCCAAGCAATCTTGGCCCAGTCCTTGCCTGGCTTCACATACGCCGGCCAGGCAAGAAAAGCCTGCCCAGCAATCCGAATCCAAGTCACAGGAGGCGGCACAAAGACCAGGCTCGGCTGCGCGATAGGGAAAGCACGAAAGGCAATCGGCTTCACAACCACCCTGAAAACCCGAGACACACTGCTGCGATTCGGGCACCCCGCTGTCTTCTCCGCCGCCGGCATCACAAATATCGGCTAGCAAACAAGAGTTCTCCCCACTCCAACCTTCGCGCCCGCCGAGACATACCCGGAACCAATCCTGCTGGCGACAGAGGCGATAACCCGGTTCAAAAACATCACCCTCGGCCACGCAAGCAATCTCGTCGCTGGTGCAATAAGCACCGCTCTCGCTCCAGGAATCGCCAAAACAGAAACCACCCTGGCAAGCCGGATCGGTCGGCAAATCAGCAAAGACCGCCTCGGCACACGAAGCTCCGTCTTCCAGGTCATCGGCACAGCGTTGGTCAGAAGCGCAAAAGCCCAACGGATCACAATCACCATGGTCCGCACAGTTATCCACGCAAGCGTCTTGTAGGCAAAGCCCCGGCCGGTAATCGGT
>JAUVBB010000184.1 GCA_030591445.1 Deltaproteobacteria bacterium
AGGTTAGGGTTTCTGCTGGTTCCTGCCGATGTGAATCAAGAAAGAGAACCGGTATGGCTGGTTTCGATGCGCCTTGACTCGTAGGGCGGACCTTGATGGAGTGGGCATTAACTAAAAGGGTGGAACCTTTGGCCGGGAACCTTTGGCTGGGGAACCTTTGGCTGGGGAGCGCGCATCGCGGTAACGCGAACCGTGGGATGGTAATCGTCCACCGCCTTCCGCAAGGCTCCGACTACGACCACATTGCTGGAAGCGATCTGGATCAGCGTTCTGATTGCCGCAACCCGCACGTCCTTTTCACGGTCGTGTTGTAGACTGTGACTAAGAGCAACTCCAGTGTTCCGCTGGAACGGTTTATGAACCACATCCAGCAGGATCCAACACCTGATAAAACACTCCAGATGGGCAGTTTGTACTACAAATGGTCCAAGTCCAGCATATATTGTTTAGAGCGGTGTCAATGGTTGCCACAACACTCCCGCAATCTGTAGTACCACACGAAGAATTGATATTCCAGAAGGCCTCAAAATCGGCCTTAAGTCCGCTTTCGAGACCCGTGTATGTGTACGTATGGCATGTGCCCACAAATGTAAAAGCGATGCGAGAGTCATCTTCGGCGATGCACGTTCCATCACAGCACTGCTGATTGCTCAAACAAGCCGGGCAGCACTCATCTTCGGCGATGCACGTTCCGTCAGTGCTTTCACCACATCCGATGGTGCCAATCAGTGCAGCTATTGCAAACTGCAAGACCCAATCTGGTTTCTTCAACATATCGCCACCCTCCAAGTTTCAAATGCTTTAAATATAGTAAAAAATTTCAAGCACCTCTCAAAGTATTTCAATATCAGACAAAAGTGCGAATAGGCCGGCCATCAGGACCAATAAAATGAGTAATTCTTGCCTCTACCGTTAGCATGGCTTTCCCCCTTCGTTTGGGGTCGAGTTTCGACCCGATTGTTGTTACTACTGGCTTCTCTATGGATTCATAGGCATTGGGATGAATTCGTGTACAAGGCCCCCCTTGAGACAAATTCGTCAAAAAATTTGTTCGTCTTCCCTGTTCAGTTTGAGCGAAGGTATAGAAGGGTAAGCCCAAGACTCTGCTTGTCAAGCACCTGAATAAATAAAGACTAAAAATTTTGTTTCATTTTTTACTATTTGGATTCGCATTCTTGGCCATGCCTCAGGTAGGTGTTTAAATTAAGGGACTCATAGGGAACCCGAAATTCCTCCGGCGCCGCATGGTTACTGGTGTTGTCCGAGTAACGCCGAATCGAAGGTGGCCATGCCCAGCTTCAGTTTGAATTGACACGACCCAGCACGGCCAGGATTTTTGCTGGTTCCCGCTGATGCGTACTAAGAAAAAACCTGTATGGGTGGTGTTGATGTGGCTTGACTAGCAGGGCGGACCTTGATGGGGTGGGTATTAACTAAAAGGGTGGAACCTTTGGCTGGGGAGAATTTGCGAGAAACGTGATCATATCTGCGTCGCAATGGTATATTTACATGAGTCAAGGACTACATTTTGGAAGAATGCGTATTTGGGATTGAAGGAGAGAACATGAAAAGTATAAAAATTATTGCATTGTTCTTTATAATACAGTTACAAAATTATGTTCAAGCAAAATGGGTAGGCCCCGAAACTATATTGACGTTAGAATATGGTAACCAAAAGACAAGTGTGGGGTCAGCAAGAGAGGAGAGAGATTTTCCTACAAACTATTCTATTAGCGAGAAGGGCATTCTAGCTATCGATGACCGAACAAACAACAGAATAATGCTATTTGATAAAAGAATGAAACATATGAAAAATATAGCGATGAATCCTATTGGATATCGCCTTTTAGGAATAACCGAAGATAGGATTGTGATTCTAACTGAATATGTAGTTTTCTATGATTTCAGTGGTAAGGTATTGAGGAAATTGGAGTTCAAGGATGAATTTGTTGGAGTAGTGTTTATCGAGAATAATATGATGAAAATTATTGGTCATGATGCAAAAAGAAGAAAACCAAAAGAGTATGTATTAGATTTGGGAGAATGCATGTATACTGACAAAAATAGTAAAGACAATATAGTTACAAAAATTGAGATAACATCAAAGAAAGGTGGTAGGCATAAGTTTTCCGTAGAACGTAAAGGAAGAAGATGGGAAAATGTGCCTTCTGATGGTCAAATAGTTTTTGATGAGTGGAACAATTTGTATACGGTAAGAGAAGAATCAGTAGTAAGGTATAACAAGAAAGGTAAAGCGATAGCCAAAGTCGATAGGCCAAATAGTTTACCTAGCGAGGATATTAGAAGTCCAAAAGTTTTTTGGATTGAGGAAGTGGCATATGATAAGTTTGTAGATGGTTTACAGCTAGCAGCAGATGGCTCGGTTTATGCTTACGAAGCAACCTGGTCAAATTATAAGATACTTAGATGGAAATGGGTGAAAAACTAAAGAATACAAAGATTTATGTGGCTGTGTCGCTGGATTCCTCTCATCGGCTGTGGCTCCTCAAAACTAAAAAAGCGGCAAGTCTTGAATAGATCCTGGTGAAAATCGATGTATGGTCCTGCATTATCGGCGACAGATTTTCAGTCCTCGTCGTGTCCAAAAACTTGGACGAGCCAAGATCCGGCCTAAGATCGCGTTGAGCTGTCGGAACAATGAGGGACGGCATTATGAGCACATTTGGCTTGAATGCCGTCCTGTCCAAAAACTCGGCCGACCCGAAAAACGGGTGTATGTCGCTCTCGTGACGCGATACGAGCCAGCCGAAAATCATGATTTCGATCGTTTTTCGGACAGGTGGCATTTCCGTTTTTCATGGAAGTGGTGCTGCTACAAGCACACCAGGCACAATTCGGGCTCTTCGGCTCAGTTAGCGAGGGAGAGTTATGATTCAAGCAGCTTCGCGATGGTAGTAGCGCAACAGACTGCCCAATCTTTGGCGGCAGACAACAGCGGTTAATTAAGGGCAGATGCAAGTCGATTCGTTGTCCCTTTCAACTCATTGTAACTACAAATAAAAAGCACCGTTCTGCTTCGCTGGGGACAAGGAATTATGCTGTAAGTTACTGTTTTAATAACCGATACGCTAGAATCGCACTCTAGAGGCCGACGGTTCGACCCCGTTCAGCTCCATTCGTTTGAAGGATTCACGTTACCGCGTGAGTCCTTTTTTTCGTTTGGGACCCTTTGGTTGGAACCTTTGGTTGGGAACCTTTGGTTGGCTCAGATACTGGGTAATGGCGTGCCGAAGGGCTTACTCGTCGGGGGCGCCGGCGGTGATCCAGTCTTTGAGTTGGGTGAGTTCGGAGGCGGAGAGGGCGCCACCGATTTTGAGGGTCATGTCCGAGATGGCGTCGGCGGTACAGTCGGGGTAGTTTGAGACCGCGAAGGCGGCGCGAATGGTTTCGTCGAAGACGGCGACGACGAGACTGGTGGCGGGTGAATCGCCGATCAAGGGTACGCCATTGCAGCTTTCGAAATTGCCGATCAGGCCGGCGGCGTTGCCCTGGAGGCCTAGGTAGGCATTGTCCCGGCTGCTCCAGTCCTGGGTGGTCTCGGTGCCATCGACGAAGCCGGGTGCGGCTGGGGCGTGGCAGTCGGCACAGCTCTGGAAGGAGTTGCTGTGGTAAATTTTGGTGAACATGCCCTGGTCGCATATGTTGTTCTGGCAGAGCAAACCGGGATTGCAGCTGCCGTCGGGTAGGCAGGGTTGACCTTGGCTGCCATCTTCTTCGGCGGCGCCACAGGCTCCAAGCACTAGGGACATAAACAGGGCCGTTAATATTGCTCTTTTCATCATATTCCTCCTTTGAGATTGGTTTCGCTCAGTTTGAGCATGGCCAGATATATGCCGAACACGAAACGGTCAGCTTGCCAGTTCGGGCTGGGATGCTCGCAAATGAATTGATAGCTTAGCGCAAGTTCCTTCTTCAGATCCAGCGTGAAGCGACCAAGGTCGAGGTGCCCGTACAGGTGCAGCTCGGCATAGGCCTGGAGCAGTCGCAAACCCACCGGGTTTACTGAGCTGCCGGTGCGCTGGTTATAGGTGTTGGCCTGGGTAAGGCCGCGCTCGAGATGCACCCGCGCCTGGTCGAGTTTCCCGAGGCGGTAGGCGTATTCGCCCAGGTGATGGCTGGCCCGGGCCAGTTCGAGCAGGGTCTCGTCGCTGTCGGTATCCTTGAAGCGGGTGTGCAATAGATCATAACGGTGCTGCATGGCTGTGGTCGCGCCCGGATAGTCTTTCCGGGCGCGCTGAGCCTGGGCCAACAATCCGGCGCTTAGAATCTGATAGTCCGGCTGGTCAAAGTGGTACTGGTCCAGGATGGATCGTTGCCCCGCGGGGATTTCGGGTCGCAAAAGGTCCGAGGAAGCCAATATCCCGTCGATCTCGCTGATTCTCTTGATGGCCAGAACGTAGTCCTTGAGGGCCAGGGCGGACGAGACGATTCCCAGCCGGGCTTTGAGGCGGTTTATGGGGATGCCGATGTCGCCGGCGTCGGCCGCATCGACCAGGGCCAGAACTTGCCGATACAATTCGAGCGCGCCTGCGGGATCTCCTGCCGATTGTCGATAGAAAGCCAGACGATCCATGACCAGCGGCTGGTAGACGGCAAGCTGCTGGTGGCTGCCGCGGGTCATGGCCAGCGCGTTTTTACCTAGGCGCAAAGCCTGCTCGATTTCGTCGATGTGAAAATGGCTGCGGGCCATGGCCAGCTTTAGGTTCAGCTCGGCCTCGGGCCTTACCTGGGGCAAGCGCTGGCGTTGGGCAAAATGTTTCAGGGCAATGCGATGGTTGCCCAAAGATGCCTGTAACAATCCCGTCTGTTGCAATAATGCGGCCCGATAGCGCGGGTTGGTCCTGGCCAGATCCAGCGCCAAAAGGTAGTGGCTGTTGGCCGACGAGGCGTCTTGTTTGTCGTGGCTGCGAAGGAAACGCTGGTGCAACAAGTAGCCCCAAAGATGGTGAACTTCCGTGCTGCGTGGGTAGGCCGCGGACGCTTGCTTTAGCAATTTGATGGCCGCGGAGACCTGGTTCGCAAAGACCGGCAGTGGG
Source organism: Deltaproteobacteria bacterium (assembly GCA_030591445.1). Taxonomy (GTDB): domain Bacteria; phylum Myxococcota; class B64-G9; order B64-G9; family B64-G9; genus JAUVBB01. The sequence goes on from JAUVBB010000184.1 coordinate 5,058, forward strand.
TCCGTAGTTGGCAGGGCCCGAGCGATCAAGTAGGCCTGGACGAAAGCCCACATGGGGTGGTTGGGCTCCTTGGCGTAGCGTTTGGTGTAAGTGGGCACCACATCACCGCGTCCCTCTTGCAACCAGGCCTCGATGAATCCGATGTGCGCCTCGGCTGAGTCGGTGCGCAAGGTGGTGGCGTAGAAGTGACCCCGGGCTCCTTTGATCTGTTTCTTGCTAAGCTCGGTGTAGGCCCGTTCGAGCACGATCTGCTGGTAGAGCGCTTCTGCGTATTTGCGTTCCGGCTCGGCGCGCTTGAGCATGCTGGCCCAGGAGGTGGCGAATTGGTACTGCAAGTATTCGTTGCCCAGGCGGGCGGCCGTCTTGATGGTCTCAAGCACGATGGCGCGCCGTCGGTCGGTATCCTTGTGCTTCTTGTAGATGCCGAATATTTCCCGGCGTACCTGGTCCTGGTTTTCCTGGTTGAGAGAGCTAAGCAAGGCGGTCACCCTCAGCATGATACCCAGCTCGGAGTCGGCTTTGGTGTTGCTGATCCGGTCGGCAAGCAGCGCCGGCCGGTCTGCTATTAGCATGCCGCGACCCAGTTCCCGGACGAAATGTTTGGCGTAACGCATGTGATCCAGTACCGACAAGGCCGGGTGATCGGCCAGGCCCGCGTACAAGCTCAGCAAGGCTTCGCGGTCGCCGGTCTGCTCGTAGATGATCGTCCCCCGATCGGCAAAGAGCTTGAGCACCAGCGGATCACTGAGTGCTCCGGGATGCACGCGCTGGAAACTTTCTGAGGCCTCGCGTTTGCGCCCGATGTCGTTCTGGATTTCGGATACTACCAGCTGGGCCAGCGCTTGCACTTGCGGGGTCAGCTTATCGAAAAGCTCCTCGGTGGCCTGGGCCCGCTTGCTCTCGCTTTGAATGTAGCGGTCACTGAGCTGGCCATGGGTCAAGGCGATATCTTCACGCCGATGCTCGGCCAGCTTGCGCATCACCTGGGCCCAGGTTCCGGCAGTCGCGTGTTGCTTGCCGGCCAAGCGCACGATCTGATCGCAATAATAGAGCGCCGACTCGTACTCGCCCAGCTCGATGTGCGCCGCCACCATGTTTCTGAGCACTTCGATGTCTTGGCTCGGCCTCTTCTCGACGGTCAGCAGCCGGGCCAGCAACAACAGCCTGGTCCAGTGATTGCGGGCCGAGTGCAGTTCGGCACGAATTCTCTTTGGCTTCCAGGATGAAGGCACCGCCCCATCGAGCGGCAGCCGGTAGATATCGAGCGAGCCCTGGTGCGAGCAAGTTGAAACCAGCCAGCGGGCTGAGGGTCGAGGATAACGGCAGTTCCATTGCGCACTGGTGAGCTGTTCGGGGAACGCTTTAGCCACGGGGTTCTTGGCGCCGGCCTGGAACGGGATCCGGAACAAGATACTGTTGTCGTCTCCGTCGATAACACCGTCGCGGTTGGTGTCGTTGAGGTATTGGGAGAAATATAGATAGCGGCCGTCGAGGGAAAAGGCCGGAAAGCCGGTCAGTCCCGGAAGATCGGGTTGGTAGGCCACCGCCTGGCTGGATTCACCGAGGCGCCAAAACCCCAGGCCTTGCGTGCTGCGGCTGGAGAAACTCACGCCTACTTGTTTGGCGGTGGGGACGACAGGAACGTAGGCCAGCCACTTGCCGTCGGCAGCCAGCGCCGGGCCGAGCATGTTGCGCGCGAGCACGGACTGGCCCGGACCTTTCTTGCTGGGATCGAAAACGCGCAGCTCATAGTCGGCGTGCAAGTCCGGCCGGACCAGTGCTGCCAGCCGCTGGTTTCCCATCCAGAGCAACTGCAACTCCGACGAGTCCAGTCCGGTCAGGCAGCGATGTTCTTTCAACTTGAGGTCCATCACACAGAGGTCGCCAGCGGCATCGGATTTGTAGGAGATATAGGCCAACCATTTGCCGTCGGGGCTCAGCCGCGGCCAGGAGACATCGGCGTTGCTTTCGAAAAGAAGCCGGGGCCCGGAGTCGACGGGATCCTGGCAGAAAACTTCCGCCGTGGCGTTGCGATCACTGATGAAGTACAAAGCCTGCTCGTTGGGAGACAACACGCCCATCAGTTGGTTCGAGGATCCGGCGGTCAGGCGTACCGGAACCCGCAGGGCACGCTCCTGGGTCTGGCCGCGCTCGGCGGCATGAACCCCGGGGCTTGCGGGCAGCAGCAGCACCAGGACCCAAATCGATGGGAATGTTCGATGGCTCAGCACTTCTTCTTCTCCCAGGTTTTTTGGTCCCGTTGTATCAGGCCGTTGCAGACCACCCGCTGGAGATGGATGTCTCGCCAGACCTTGCGGGCACGTTCCGCGCTGGTGCCGGCTTGTCTCTCTTGGATCATCCGCCAGATTTGCCGGCGATGGAGATTGCTGCGCCCCAGGATGCGCGCCATGGCGCCGGTTTCCACTTCCTGGCGGCAGTGATCCGGCGTGGGCTGAAGCAGCCCATCGAGGCCTTCGCCGATACAACCGGCTACCAGCATCTGGTCGATCCATTCCGTGTCCGTCTGCACCGCGCTGTAGATACGCACCAATTCTCCCAGCGTGCTTTCGGCCACATCCGTTCCATCTGCCTCCAGTTGGCTGCGGGCGATATCCTCGGCTTTGGGGCTGATACCGGCCTGCATCAAGTCGTTCTCAAGGGCCCTGAACTCTCCGGCCGCCTGCTGTTCCAGGGCCGTCTGGCGGTCCAGCATCACCACGTCCGGGGCCTTGATACAAGCGGCTAAGGACAAGAGGACCCAGCCAAAAATGCCAAAAAGTTGCAGAGAGCGAAGTGTGCGAATCATGGTCATTCCCCTTTGCCCAGTAGCGGGGCCAGGTAGCGATTCATGAAGGGTCCCAGGGCAATGTTCTTTATTTCATCGATTTGTGCCATCTTAGCCACGCCTCCCAGCTGGATCTTGACCGCCAGAAATCCATCCTGCATGCGCAAGCGCAGGAATTTGGGATATCCCAGCTTCAGGCCCAGCCGGGCCCGGTTGAAGTTGATGTTTTCCTGGTAGGGATCCAGGAAGTCGAGCAGATCGATCAAATGTTCGCGGCCAATGCGTACGATCTGGATGCGGCCCTGTAGATCGAGCTTGTCGGGCACAAAGGTAAGAGTGGCATTGGCGTCTAGTACCTCGTCACTCTGCGAGGGGCGAATACCGGTCATGTTGCCCTTGAACATTACCCGGGGGCCGCTCTTCTCGTAATCGACCACGATTTGCCCAAAGATGTTTCCGCCTCGGTAAGCGATTTGCAGTTGATCTAGGGCGAACATGTCCCGATCGACGCGCAAGTTGCCGGCCACCGGTCCAAACGTGAGGCCAGCGGCGCTTAGTCGTTCCACCTTGAGAAAGTTGTTTCCCTGGAGAAAGGGGTGGGTGTCGAGGAAGCGGGCGCGGGAGTAAATGTTCTTATCGGGGCCGGTCAAGAGCTGCACCTTGCCGTCGGGGAGTATGGCCAAGTCCTCCACCAGGGGAATGACGCCGCTTAGCCCGGCGATTTTGAATCCGGAGTGGGGCAGGTCGACGTGCACTTGGTCGAGTTTCAACTGGGCGGCAATTCGAAAAGTGGACAGATCTCCGGATTCCACTTGGAAGGGCAGGTCGAGTTTTCCGCTAAGTTTCAAACTTTCTTCGACGGCATGAAGCTTGTCCAAATCCTGGCTGAACGAGCCGTGCAGGGCGAATGCCTTACGGCCCGGAATGCGCTCGGCATTCTGGTCGATGCTTCGACCGGTAAGGGTGGTCCCGACCCGATCCATGGCCACCCCAAAGCGTAGCTGCGTGCCGCCGGCGGGATTGTTCAGCTCGACTTCCTCTATCCTGACCGTGGCCAGCTGGTTCATGTGACCGGCCATGGTGAAACTGGTATTGGCAATCGGGTAGCCCGGCACCAGGTTCTGGTCCAGACGGCCGATCTTGGTGGAAAAAGAAAAGTTGGTCTTTCCCTGGCCAAGTGGACCGTCGGAGCTAAGCACAAGATTTTCGGTGAAATCGGCAATGGAGAGCATGGCATCACCGTGTTGCAACTGCATGGCTTGTGACAACACGCTCAGCTCGGCCCGGGCGCCGTCGGCTTTTTGTTCGCCACTGAAATCGAGGGAGAGACCCGGTATGCTGGCGCTGAAGTTCTGGGATTGGTAATCGAGCCCCTTGATCCCAAGTCGGAAACTTTGGCTTCCGCGCAGTGTTTCCAGGGGTTTTTCGGCCAGCACGGGAAGTTTTCCTTTTTTAAAGCTGCGCAGCAACCCGGCCAGCGCGCCCTTGCTCTTTATTTCAAGCCGGAGGGCTGGCCAGTCGAGCTGGTGTGCCTGTTGGATCTTTGCGGGAAGCAGCTTGCCGAACACCGCCAGGTCGGCCAGGGCCAGCGAAATGTCGTAGTCGATTTTGCCTTGGCCGTAACTGCTTGCGAGCTTCGCTTGTATGTCCGGGCCCTGAGGACCCTTTACCGCCAGGTTGACCTTGACGGCGGGCTTTCTGAGATCCACCCGGGCACTGAGGGTGGTGTTCAACCGAGCATCGTGCCGCAAGCGCCCGGACCGGAAGGAATCCATGCTCAGGCGCAGGTCGCTGCGCAGGGTCTTGCCGGCATTCGAGCTGACCAGCTTGAGCTGCAGCCGCGGAACCGAGAACGAAGTGTCGCCAAGAACCGAGATCGAAGGCAACCGGGCCTGCAGATCGATTCTGGCCCGGCTGGCCGCTGGCCGTTTTAGGTTCAGGGCGATGTCTTCGATCTGAAGATCGATCCGGCCTTTTTTTAGGTGCAGCAGATTCTCACCGGAGCCGGCGGCCAATTTGATCCGTCCCAGCTGAGACACCAAGCCCAACTTGCCCCTGAATTTTTCGGGATCCCGCATGGCCAGATCGAGATCCTGGATGCTGGCGTTCAACTCGGTTTTCAGATCGTTTACCCGGATGCGATTGCCGGCCAAGCGCAGGTCAGCCTTGGGCAGGGCAAAGTGCAGGGCGGCATTGACAGGCCCGGAAAAGTTCCGTGGCAACTCGTCGACGCGAAGCCCGGCCAGCAGCTTGCCCAGTTTGATATGCGTTTTCTTTTCCCGCAGTGCCAATGTCGTCACCGGCAGCGAAATCTCTACTGAGATCGGTGCGCCTTTCGGGGCCTTGACGTCGACAGTGAGCCCGACATCCGCAATGGCAGCTTTGAGCTTTCCGAGCCCCGAGTGAATCTTGTCGATCTGTAGTCGCAGGCTCGCCTCGCCTTCGCTGGCCAACAGATCTTCGGGTTTGAGCAGGAGCCCGCGACCATCGGTCTGAATCTCGATTCCATCCAGTTTCGCAGTCAGATCCTCCTGCTGAATTTCGGCCGCGCCGATTTTTAGCCGGCCGGAAAGTTCGCTGCGCTTGCCTTCGCTGGCCTGCCCGTCCAGATTCCAGCTGAGGTTCGATAGGGCGATCTTGTTTTCCGTAGACTGCATTCTCAATGCCTTGATCCCGGCCTTGAGTTTTATGTCGCCGCCGGACACGGTACCCGAACTCGGGTCCAGGCCCAGATCTCTGACTTGGTACTCAACAAAAGCATCTTCGAGGGTCAGGCCCTCGATGGCGATGGGAAATCTTTGCAACAAGGTGTTCATGTCCACCCTGCCCTGCAGCAATCGGATGGCTGGGGCAATGGCGCCGTGGGGCCGGTCGAAGAGATCAGCCTCCAGCTTGGTGATCACCGCGCCGGAGCCGAGATCGAATTTACCGAGTTCAAAGCGAGTCCGTCCGTTGTCGGCATGAAATGTTATCTCGCCCGAGACCTCAAGCAAGGAACCCAAAAACGGGATCTCCGGAAAGAAATCCTGACGCTCCAGCTCGAGCCCGACTTCGAGGATCACCCGCGCTTGTGTTGGCGTGGCGATTTTGGTTTGTAGGCGAAACACCATTTCGCGGCGCAGCGCATCTGTGCTTCCGGGACTCTCCTCCACCGTCAGCACGGTGCCGCCATCCTCAGGCGAGGACAGGGCAACGGAAAACGGCGTCGGCTGGTCCGGTGTCAGCGACAAATCCAGGGCCAACGATGACAGCCGGGTGTGTCGCACTGTGGTATCGCCTCGGATGTCGATTTGTTCAAAGCCGATTCCGTCGATGGCAAACTTCTCTACCGTAAGTGGCGGCAGGCCTTCGATGAGCATCCGGGAAAGCGGCGTTGGGGGGACAACTTCCTGATCTGGCGCCGGTGGTCCGAATCCCGTAAGCATCTGAGAAAGCGAGGAACCGCCTTGTTCATCGCTAACCAAGGCTAGGCGCATGCCCTTGATTCGGCCGTCGTTCACATGCAGGGTCCCGGTGATCAAGGACCAGAAATCCCATTCCACTTGCAGCTGGTCGATTTCGAGCAGATGGGGCGCCTTATGGGAATACGGCGCCGGCGTGGCCACGTGGAGTTTTTCGATGCGAAGCCCGGAAAAGGGCGAAACCGAAAAAACCTGGAAGTTCACTTCCAACTGATAGTTGTCCTTGAGATAAGTTTGGGCCCAGCCGCGGATGGTGGAATTTTCGAGATTGGCCAGGACCATCAACAAGACGAAAACCAAGACCACCATCAGCATCAGCAGGCCGAGCAGGCTCCACCCCAGAACGCGACGCCACCGCCGCTTCTTGGCTTTTTTATTGGTTTCTTTTCCGGCTTCGCTGACCGTCGGATTTGCCAAAATCATTGCCCGCTCAATAGATGGTATAGCCCGATCATGGGCAGGCGACCAGCCATCGTCAAGAAGAATCGCCTAGCGACGGAGTGTTCATTATGAAGGGTGGCGGGTGCGGTGGCGCGCGGAGTCCACAGCTTGTCAATAGTTGGTCAAGTCCACGGCGTCGGTGGAAATTATGCCGTCGCCGCAATCCGTGCAGTCGGTGCCTGGCTGACAAGTGTTGTTCGCCGCGGTTGGCCGGCCGTCTTCGCAGCTGGCGTTGTTCGCGGTGGCACAGGTGTCGGCACAGCCTAGGTCTGTGGCACCGCCCACGATGTAGATGAAGGAAGATTCTTGTGCGGTGCCGGGCAGGAATCTGGGCGAGGATAACGCCACGTCTCCGCTCAAGTTGGCCCAACCGCCCAGACCAGGGGGGCCTTGGATTTCGCATTCCGTACCATCGAGGACAAAGCCACCGGCGTTCTCTCCTCCCAAAATATGCAAATAGTTGCCGGCTGATGCCGCGGCATAGCCAACGCGGGTTGGTGAGGTGCCCGAGAGCGGGGTGCGGGTTGTGAGGTCTCCGCCTTGAAGGACTCGCCCGGCGAGGAGATCCTGACTGTTGTTGATGCCATCCTGGTTGCGACCAGCCCCGAAGTAGATCCAACTCTCCCAGGGCTCGACGATGGTGTGAAATTCGCGGTCTATCTGGAAAGCAGAGCATTCCCAGCGTTCAGTGGGCAGATGAATGGGTATCCCCAGTGTCAGCCAGCCCGCGCTGGTGTGATTTCCGTCGTTGCCGACGGTGATCGGCAGGACGTGTACCGTATCGCGTACCGTGGCCGAAGAATCTCGCCCACCGCCTACATACAGGTAGAAGAGGGGATGCGCGTTGACCGTATCCCCGCACTCGGCGGTGAAGGTAGCGCCATCTTCGATGACCTGGTTGCAAGGGTCGGCGGCCATGGCAATACAGGCAGACTCGCGGGTGGGATCATCACCAACAAACAGCTGGGGCAGGAACTCGAAGCTGGACCAGGTGCCCAGTGAGCCGAGCGGCAAGGGGATAAGTTCGGGCTGGGTCACGCCCGAGCCGTCATCG
>JAUVBB010000347.1 GCA_030591445.1 Deltaproteobacteria bacterium
CCGAAGACACCGGAGCTACCGAGCCAGATGCCGATGCAAACTCTCTGCTGGAACAAATCGGGGCCCAGCTACCGGCGCTGCCCGAGGGCAGGCAATGGTTCGTGGGCGCCAAGTTTCTGGGCGTGCAGCCGATCGAAGATATGGTGTTCCTATTCTCCTGGAAAATCGGCACTCTTTCCGGCCAGGAATTTGAGGTGCAAGCCACCCTCAATGCCAAAGAGGCGCTCTACAACGTTGATGAGAATCTTTTTAACTGGAGTTTTGAGGTCTACCACCAGAACGAGAATCCCGAGTTGCTGCTTGGCGAGGACCGAGTCAAGTGGTTTGCCTGCAACTTTGTCAACGGCGCCATGCAGCGCGCGCTCGAGAGTAAAATATTCACTATGGAGGCCGGCTGGGAAGAGACGGTCGAATAACAGAAGGAAGCAAATCATGAAAACCAAGACATCCATAACCAGCCCTATCGGCATCAATAAAATAGCCTCACAGTCATCTGGTGGCTGCGGCTGGGTGGCAATCACCCTGGCGCCGGGTAAGCAGACGACGGGCACTTATAACTACTGGGACCGTGACCTGGACCGGGATCTGGACCGGCTCCGGGAGTTGGGTACCACTACCCTGATTCCATTTCTGGAAGACGACGAACTGCGGCGCTTGGAGATTCCCAACCTGATCGAATCAGCCAAGTCGAAAGGCTTTACGGTCGGCCGATTCCCCTTCCATGACGGCGGCATCCCGAAAGACATGGATAGCACCATCGAGATGGTCGACGACATCATCAGTTTTTTGAACGATGGCGAGCGAATCGTAATGCACTGCAACGGCGGGCTGGGCCGGGCCGGCACCATGGCGGCCTGTGTCAGGTTGGCGCTTGGGCTGGACAAAACGGCGAAAGCGGCCATTGCTTCAGTTCGCAAAATCCGCAGCCGGCGAGCTATCGAAACCAGGACCCAGGAAGACTTCATTGCCAAGTTCGCGGATGAGTTTCAAAAAGAAAAGGTCGGTTGACATGGCAAATCGCGCAAAAGTATCACTCAGCTTAACCTGGCATGAACTCCAGCAGGAGTTGAAGGAGTTCAAGAGATTCACCGGCCAGAAAAACGCCGGGGAAGCCATCCTATCCTACGATCCTGGCTTGCTGAGGATCCAACTCTCGGTGCGGGCCGCGTCCGCTAGCCGGGCGAGTCCGGAGCGCAGGAGCCCGTCGAACTCCTGCGCGTCGGGGGGTTCTGCTTGCAGCTGTTTGCCGGGGCCGCTCAGGTTTTCAAGAGGCGAGGTCATCTTCGCCACCATACAACCACAGCTTGGACTGGGCAAGCACCCGGGTTAAGAAAGCGTTCTTTTTCCGCCGGCGGCGAGCCAACTCTTGCCTGGTGTAAACGGTGGGATTCACCGTTCGACCGAGCCTTATGATCGCCTCATCGAGGACGGCGAAGAGTTCTCCATGGCCGAGGGAATCGCTGATTACCATCAGGTCGATATCGCTCGACGCCGTATCAGTCCGCTTGGCCACCGAGCCGTAGACGAAAGCGGCATGGATAGAGCCCGCCAAGGGATGCAGCGCGGCCCGGAGTACGTCGGTAAGCCCGGTGGTCTTGAGCATCAGGCCGCGCAGTTCGTCGAAAACCGGGCAGTCCCGGTTGGCCTGGTAGTGCTTCTGATTGCCCCGGCGAGTCGCGGTCACCAGGCCGGCTGCTTCGAGCCGGCGCAACTCCCGCTGCACGGCGCCGGTGCCCGATGCGGCCAGTTTGATGACTTCATTGGCATAAAAGCTGCGATCCGGCTGACCAAATAAAATGCCGAGTACCCGCTGCTGTACGCTGGAAAATAGCGCGTTCGCAATCGTGTTTGGTTTCTCAGACTCAATACCCATATTGGGTATGATAAACCCCATTTTGGGAATGATCAACTTTCTTTTTGGCTCTTGGCTGCTGCCGGCTACTCGGGTGGCACCTATGTCTGGAGCTCTAAGCTACCTTTCAAGAATCATCCGCGCGCTGGGTGAGACCGAAATCCCCTTTTCCGGGATATTTTACTTTTGCGGAGCTATTTTAGATCGTTTTTGATTCTGTGAAAACTCCATAATAAGTAGTAATAAAAGATTAAAAATGAATTTAGTATGTTTTTTGCGGAGTTTGCGGAGTCCGGGAATTTACATATAATTTTCGTGGGTGCGATCGGTTTTTGGGTTCTACGGGGACAGAAAGAGTCAGGCTGGGGGTTCACGAAGGGCAGGCACGGGGGCCCTGCCCCTACCGGATGGAGGGTGTTGTAAAGTGTATGGTTCAGTTTTGTCCGTAGGGTGCGGGGTCCCCGCCCGCATTTGTTTGCGCTCAATCAACTTCCGGCTGGGGATAAACCCCAGCCCTACAGATTGATTCGCAGGTATTGCCATTTGCGACACCCTCGGGTGGATGGAGCGCGATTTGATCCGAATAGGCTTGACTCGGGGGCGGGGGCTTATTAATTTAGACTATCTGTTATCAACTTAAGGAGAACGCCGTGAAAAAAGCTGCTCTTGTTGTGATCTGCTTGTTTGCTTTTTCTTTTGCCGCCAATGATGCCCGGGCCGACTTTTTTAATGTGGGCGCGGAAGGGGCGGTCAATGTCCCGGTGAGCGGCGATTTTGGGGACACCTATAGTATGGGCTTTGGTGGTTTTGCCCGGGCGACGATTTCGCCCTTTGGCGATCTGGGCTTCTTGGCCAAGATTGGGCTCTTGTATCAACTGGGCGAAGATGTAAATGGCTTTAGTATGCCGGACGCCAAGTTCATGCCCATTATTTTGGGCTTGCACTATGACCTGATCGCCATGCTGGATATCGAGGCGGCGCTGGCCTTTACCACCGTGTTGATCGAAGACGTGGATGCCGAGATCGAGACCGGCCTGTTTATCGGCGCCGGGGTCGAGCTGCTCAATTTCCGGGTGGCGGCCAATCTTTATGCCATGAAGTTCGGTGAATTTGCCGACTCCATGGCCTTTATGATCACGGCCGGTTGGGGCATCGGCATCTAATCGGTAACGGGAGTTGTGATGAAGTACCTAAAGCTCGAGGTGCAGAGCAAAGAGCGGGTGGGAGTGCTGACGCTGGGCTATCAGCGGGAGAACCGCTTTCATCCGGATTTTGTGGCTGAGCTGATGCAAGTGCTGGATGAGGTCGAGCAGGATTCTAAGGTGGGCGCGTTGGTGGTGACCGGCGGCGATCCGAAGTTCTTTTGCAATGGGCTGGATTTGGAATGGATGATGGCCCATGTGACCGACTTGAAGGCGGTGCTTGGTTACTTGCGGCTGGTCAATGGCATGTTCAAGCGCTTCACCCTCTACCCCAAGCCGGTGGTGGCGGCGCTCAATGGGCATACTTTTGCCGCCGGGGCCTTTTTGGCCGCGCACATGGATTTTCGACTGATGCAGCGCGAGCGGGGCTGGGTGTGCATGCCCGAAGTGGATATTAATATCCCGCTGCTGCCGGGCATGATTGCCATTTGCCAGGCGGTGATGACCGCGCCGGGCTTTCGCAAGCTCTATTACACCGGCAAGCGAGCCACCGCCGAAGAAGCGTACAGCTACGGCTTTGTCGACGAGGTGGTCGACAGCGACCAACTTATGGCCCGGGCGATTGCCTTTGCCGCCGAGCTGGGGGCCAAACGCACCGACACCTTTGCCGAAATGAAACGCCGCACCCGGGCCGACATCGCCCGTATCCTCGACGAGGTCGACCCCGATACCTTCGCGGCCACCTTGGCCTTTGCATTGCCCAAGGCGTGATTCGCATTATTTTCGGTAACGACCATGTTGCCGGTTACGGCGATGCGTATGTAAACGTGGTGGCGGGCATGGCCCACCACCACGTTCGTTACACAAATGGTCGGGACCGGTAACGCATATGTTATGCGATGGCCGTGATCGGCAACATGGTCGTTATGCGATGGCCGTGACCGGCGATGCCTATGTCACGCAACGGCCGTGATCGCCACCACGTTTGCCCACGCATTAGCCGTGACCAGCCATCCGTTTATTTCACGGGTCGGAGAATTAACATGGGCAAGTCGGGTCCAGCTGAGCGCGGCCCTTTTGGCATGATTTAAGACCGTCCTGGCATCTACGCTCAATTTTCAAAATATCAGGATTACGCTCGGCGATAAGACATATTTTTTCGGCCAAGGAGCAGATATTGTCGGCCAGACCGCAAAGTTTGGGGCAATCCGGTCGGGCTTGAGCCTGGTATTCTTGATCTAGCTGCCGGGAAAGCTGGTCGATGGAATTGACGTACACGATCAGGCGTTCGAGATCGGGCAGGTCGGATACCGACAGCGGCGCGGGGGGCTGGGCGCCGCCCGAGGCACAGGCGGATAGGAATAGGGCAAGAAGACTGATTCCACACAAGCGGATCATGGTTTGGTCCTTGGCTCGGCCAGGGCTTGGGCGAGCAAGATTTCGTTGATTTGTAGGGCTTGATGGTAGGCTTCGGCGGCTTCGAGGTCGCGATGCAAATTCTCCAAAGCCTGGGCGCGGGCGATGAGCAGGTTGGCGGTAAAGAGGTCGCGCTCTTGGCCCAGGGCCAGGCCGGCTTCGGCCCGGGCGAGGGCCGCTTTAGGATTTTTGGCATCTAGGTCCAGGCAGGCCAGGCGGAAATGAATGTCCTTACGAACCCAGCGGGCGTCTTGGGCACTCCAGGCGGGCGGCAGCGGGGCGGTAAGCAGGCGCTCTAGTTGCGGGCGGGTCTGTGGGCCGGGCTGGTTTAGCAGCCGCGCTTGTTCCAGCCAGTTGTCGCTGGGTGATGGGCGGGCACAGCTAAACACGGTTAATCCCAGACCAAGCACTATCGCTACCCAACTCAGTTTCATGGCCGGCCTCGGTAGCGCAAAGCCAGGGCCGCATACAGTTCGCGGCGATAACTGTGCATCTCGGCCCGCAGCTTGCCGATGTCACCGGCCGTCGCGGCGGCCTGGGCCTGGAGCAACTCCGGGCCTGGTCGCGGCAAGGCTAAAACGGTCTCGGGGCCCGGGGTCTTGCCGGTGAACACCAAGATCAGCAAGACCACCGCGGCCAGGGCGGCAGCCATGGGAAGCAAGCGGCCGATACCCAGCCAGGAAGATCGCGGCGGCGCCGAATCCAAAACTTGCTCGAGTAACGCCTCTGATCTTTCCGGGCTAAGGGCCATGCCCGCTTGGCCGGCCTTGAGCAAGGCCGCGGTTTCTAAGGCATCGGCCGGGGCTACGCTCGGGGGGGTACGGCCATCGAGCTCGGCGGCCAAGGCTTCGGCTTCGCGTTGTTCTTCGGCGGAGGCTTCTTTTTCACTCACGGTTTGGATCTCCCTTTTCAAACTCTTGCCACTGAACCCGAAAAGCACGCAAAGCGCGCAACAACAGCACATCCAAGGTGCCCAGTTTGACAGCCATGATATCGGCACAATCGGCCCGGGTTTTTTCGGCCAGAAAGCGCAGCTCGATCACCTGGGCATAGCGCGGCCGGATTTGCTTTAGCACGGTTTGAATCCGGGCCCGCAGCCGATCTTGCTCTTTTCGGCTTTCGAACTCGGGCTCGGACTCGGCAGGGGCCAAAGGTGAAAGCAGCCGATGAAAATCGCAAAGTTTGCGCTGACTGCGCGCCTCTTGCCGATGCAGATCCATGGCCTTGTTTTTGGCAATGCGGGCCAGCCAATGAAAAATGCTGCTGCCGCGAGACTGATACTGGCCCAGGTTTTGTAAAGCAGCCCGAAAGGTCTCGGCCAGGGCATCCTCGGCCGCGGCGGCATCGCCCAGCCGGGGCAGCAGAATGCGGGCATAGATGGGGCCGGCAAATTCGCGATAGAGATCGGCAAAAGCCTCCCGATCGCCGCCGCCGGCCCGGCGAATGCGACGTTTTTCCCAGCGCAAACTCTTGGGCTTTTTGCTCTCGCTGCTCACCCGGGCAGAGTATGCCCAAAATTTCTGCCATGCAATTCATGTTGGCTTAACGCGGCCGGGTCCCTTCGACTTACACTTTTTTTGCCGCCCAGTGTAAGCAATCGCTTTCGGCTACGTTTAACCAAGAAAGGCGCCAATCAAACAGGAGGACATATCATGAAGTCAGCCATCAGCAACTACCATTCCTTGACCCTCGGGTTCGCAGTGCTCGTACTGACCGGTATCTCCGCTTGTGCCAGCGTGGGGGCACCCTTGCGCGCCAGCATGGAGCCGATGAACATCGAGCAAACGCCCTTTCAACGCGATGCCAGCGGCGGCATTACCGAGGCCGACTTGCAGCGGGTCATTGAGGCGCCGGTATTTTTAGAAACCGATCAACGCCTGGGGGTGATTCCGGTATCGACTTGTTACCAGCCCGATCCCGACATACCGCTGGCGCTGGTGCCCCATGAACTAAGCCGGGCCATGGAATCGTCGGGCCTGTTTAAAGTAAGCACCGAGGTCTCGACCGACTGGCCGGCCGACCGGGGCCTGGGTGGGCTGCGGGAACTGGCGGCCCGTTATCGCTCGCGCTACCTGCTGCTCTACCGCCATCGTTTCGTCGATCGCACTTATACCAATGGCTGGGGCTGGTTCTATCTCACCGTGGTCGGCATTTTGGTGGCGCCGGCCACCAGCCTGGAGACCGCCGGCGTGCTAGAGGCCACTTTGTTCGACGTCAAGACCGGCACTTTGCTCTTCACTACCTTCGAGCGGGTGCATAAGGTGCAAGACGAAACTGTCTGGCACAATGAGCGCAAACGCCGGGCCATCAAGGCCAAACTACTGCAGCAAGCCGCCGACCGTTTGTCCGCCCAGGTGGTGGCAAAATCTCGCCGCTTGGTGGCGGCCCGGGTGGCCGATTCACGTTGACAAAAATCTCCTCGGTCGATAGGTAAAATTCAATCAACCAAGGAGGAAAAAATGAAACAGTGGTTACTGCCATTGGCGATCTCGGTATTCCTGGTGAGTTGTGAGGGGAAGAAGGGGGAGGAGGCGCAGAAAGCAGAACCCGCTCAAGCGACGGCGGAAAGCGCGGCGGCCAAGCCGGCCGACCCGGCCCATCAACTGCTCGACGCCGCTATCGCCGCCCGCGGCGGTTTGGCCAAGCTCAAGGCCGCCAACAAGTGGACCGGCCTATCTCAGGGTCTCTATATGGGTGTGCCTTACCAGGCCCGCACTTATTACCAGGATGGCAAAACGCGCATGGACATTCTTGATCCGGCCGGCCAGCCGACCATGAGCATGTTCTGGAGTCTGGACTCTTGCTGGAACCAGTCCGGCCCGGTGGTCATGCCCTGTGACAAGGTCGCCACCGCCGAGACCAAGACCATGATTGCCATGCATCGAGCCTTTGAGCTTTATCCGCTTAAGGAAAAAGGCTGGCAACTAGAACGGGGCAAAGAGAAATTGGGCGAACAAGAATTTGCCACCCTCAAAGTAAACCATGCCGAGCTCGGTGCCGAAGGTACCCTGTTTATCGATCCCAAATCCCAGCAGGTTACGCGCATGGTGTACCAAGGCGGCATGATGGGCAAAAAAGGCGAGTTCGTGGTCAGTGCCCAGGAGTACCAGACCCATTGCGATATCCAGATGCCGACCAAATCAGCCACCACTTTCGGCGGCCAGCCCTACCTGACCGAAGAATTCACCGAGGTCAAATGCGAGCTTGCCGATGCCCAGGTTTTTGCCCAACCGGCACAGGTCAAAGACGGCACCTTCGTGGAAAAAGTCACTCCTCCGGGCGTGGTCGCTTGCACTCGGCACCAGGGCCCCTACCAGAAAATGAGCGGCGCCATCGGCAAACTAATGGCCTTTACCGAAAAACAAAAATTGACCCCCATGGGCCCGCCCATCATGACCTACCTCAAGGGTCCCCCCAAGGTACGAAAAGCCAAAAAGTTTGTCACCGAAATCTGCCTGCCGGTAGCCGCCCCCGCCCCCAAGCGGCCC
>JAUVBB010000352.1 GCA_030591445.1 Deltaproteobacteria bacterium
GCGCGCGACGCGCCCCTACGAAATTGTGAATCGATGGGTGCGGGAAGATCTTGGCGTCCGATGGGTGTGGATGGTGGCGGGCCAATGCCGTCCGGGCGCGCGCGACGCGCCCCTACGGAGGTGGGACCGAGGACATTCGGGATGATCGGTGTCGGGTGGTGAGCCTCTCCCGAAATTCCCGCTTTACAATAATCTGGCTTTGGTCTAGTTTTTACCGGTTCGCTTGAAATGTTTGGGCTAAATAAGGAAGAGACATCGTGATTGTGCCTCTGTTTGCCTTTTTGTTGGCGGCTTCGATTGCCGCGGCGGCTACCCCGGCTAGCCGGTGGTTGGCCTTGCGTTGGGGGGCGGTGGATCGGCCCAATGCGCGCAAGGTGCATCATGGGGTGATGCCGCGCATGGGGGGCATGGCCATTGTGCTGGCCTTTATGCTGCCGACGACGGGGCTTTTTTTCGTTGAGTGGCAGTCGCTGGCGGCCGATGCCTTGATGCTTTCGGCCTTGTTGGCCGGGGGGCTAATCATTGCTATTTTGGGCATGGTGGACGATCTGCATGAGTTGGCGGCGCGGCACAAGTTCATGGTGCAGTTTGTGATAGCGGCGCTGGCTTGGGGGGCGGGCTTTCGCTTTGAGAATTTGGGTCTGCCTTTTTTGGGCAGCGTGGTTTTTCCGGTCTGGCTGGATTTTATTATTTCGGTGCTGTGGATCGCGGGGGTGATCAATGCCATCAACCTGATTGACGGGCTCGATGGCTTGGCCGCCGGGGTGACCTTTTTGGTGGCGGCTACCAATCTGGTGCTGTCGCTGCAGTCGGGCAATGTGCTGGGGGCTTTTATTGCCGCTACTATTGCCGGGGCGGTGGTGGGATTTTTGCTCTTCAATTGGAACCCGGCCATTGTTTTCATGGGCGATACTGGCTCGATGTTTTTGGGTTTTGTGCTGGCCACCACTTCGATGATGACCAGCCAGAAGACCTCGACCGCGGTGGCCATGTTGGTGCCCATCGTGGCCTTGGGCGTGCCGGTGATGGATACTTTGCTGTCGATGGTGCGCCGCTTTCTGGAACGAAGGCCGCTGTTTTCGCCCGATAAAGGTCACTTGCATCATCGGTTGCTCAGGGCCGGCTTTACCCAGCGCCGGGCGGTGCTGGCTATCTACGGGCTGTGCGTGGTCTTTGCCGGTACCGCCATCGCCATGACCGCGGCCCAGGATGCCAAGGCGGCCGTGGCCCTGGGGGTCTTGGTGGTGCTGGTGGTGGGCATCGTGCGCTTCTTTGGTTTTTTCAATATGTCCAATGCGGTGCGTGGGGTGATGCAGCGTTCGGTCTTTCTCAATAAATTGATAGAGGCTCGTCGCGAGCTCAATGGCACGCTGGGTGGCCAGGCCGATAGTCTCGAACAAGTCTTTGAACAAGTGGTTTTGCTGGGTCGGCGCTGTGGTTATAAGGCTGTGGGCTGGAAATCGGTGGGTCTGCGCCCGGCGCTCAAGGCGGCTGAGTTGTTGATGGATCCGGAGAGTACCCAGTACCGCAAGGCGGCCACCAAGGGCTTTCGCATTGCCCGGGCCTCGGGCCTGGTTGGTCGGGCTGCCTATATCGAACTGAAAATCGTTTTTCCGGCACGCATGGGCGAAATCACGCCCGAGGGCAATACCGTGCTCCATGCCCTGGCCGACCAGGTGGGCGCGGCCCTGGAGCGGCTGCGGGTCAAGGGCGCCTTGCCCTGTAAAGACGACTGCCTCGAACCCGGCGTCATGGCGGCGGCCAATCCGCCGGCCCAGGTCAAGGGTGGGGCCTCGGCCCAGAAAAACCAGGCGCTCGATCCCCTGTGGGAGCACTTCGTCTCCCTCTGTGCCGAAGACGGCTTCCTGGCCGCCGAATGGAATACCGTGGGCCTGTCGCCCCACGACAAACGCCGCGCCAGCTTCGGCCCCGAACCGAACGCGGCCAATCGCGCGGTGATGAAACACTCGGTGCCCATTACTTCTTTGTCTTTCCTGGAACTGCAATTTGTCTACCAGGGCAAAACCGGCAACAAGACCCCCCGTGAGATCAGACAGGCGGTTGTCCGCATCGGCGACCAGATTCTACCCGCCATGGGCGAGGTGCGTAAGGCGATGTGAGGGCGGGAAGCGCCTTATTTTGTCCCCGACCCCCATGTGCGCTAGAATCAAATTGTGATCTCTTGTCTGTTTACCTTCCTGGCGGCCGCCTCGATTGCGGTGGCGATGACCCCCTTTAGCCGTTGGCTGTCCTTGCGGGTGGGGGCGGTGGATGTGCCGGATGCGCGAAAGGTGCATCAGGGCAACATGCCGCGCATGGGAGGGGTGGCGATTGTAGCGGCCTTTCTGGTGCCGGTGGCGGGGATTCTCTTTTTTGAGGGGGGCGTGGTTTGGAAGCTGGCTTCGGACAAGTTGATGCTGAGCGCGCTCTTTGGCGGCGGGCTGGTGATCGCCTTGTTGGGGGCGCTGGACGATATGTTTGGGCTCAAGCCGCGGCACAAGTTTTTGGTGCAATTTGCGGTGGCGGTGGTGGCTTGGACGGCGGGTTTTCGTTTTGAACGCATGGGCTTGCCCTTTCTGGGTTCGGTGGAGTTTCCAATTTGGCTCGATTTTGCTCTGACCGTGATCTGGATTGCGGGGGTGGTCAATGCCCTGAACCTGATCGATGGGCTCGATGGGCTGGCCGCCGGGGTGACTTTTTTTGTGGCGGCCACCAACCTGGTGCTGGCGGTGCAAAACGGCAATGTCCTGGGCGCGCTCTTTGCCGCTACCCTGGCCGGGGCGGTGCTGGGTTTTTTGCTCTTTAATTGGAACCCGGCCATCGTTTTTATGGGGGATACCGGCTCGATGTTTCTGGGCTATGTGCTGGCCACTACCTCGATCATGACCGGGATGAAGACCTCGACGGCCATGGCCATGGTAGTGCCCATCGCGGCTTTGGGTGTGCCGGTGATCGATACTTTGCTGTCGATGGTGCGCAGGTTTTTGGAAAAGCGGCCCTTGTTTTCGCCCGACAAGGGCCATTTGCACCACCGTTTGCTCAAGGCGGGCCTGACCCAGCGCCGGGCGGTGCTGGCCATCTATGCGCTCAGCATTGTTTTTGCCGGCACCGCCATTGCCATGACCGCGGCCAAGGATGCCCAGGCGGCGGTGGCGGTGGGCGTGTTGGTGGTGATGGTGGTGGGCATTGTGCGCTTTTTCGGCTTCTTTAATTTTTCGCACGCCATGCGCGGGGTGTTTCACCGTAGCCCGATGGCCGAGTGTCTGCGCCCGCACATGCCCGGCTTTACCGCCCGGGCCTATCAAGAGCAGATCGATTTCGAAGACTTGTGGCAGGCCTTCTGCGAGTTGGGCCTGGCTTGTCATTTCCGCGACTTGGGCTTTCGCACCGCCGGGCTCAAGCCGCGGGTGCAGCGCTATCGGCGCCTGCTGCCGGCGGGCAGTGCCCAATGTGCCAAGGCCGGGCGCAAAGGCTTTATTAAAATCAAGTCCTCGGCGCCCATTCACACCGCCTCCTATGTCGAGCTGGTGTTCGTGGTGCCGGGGTCCCTGGGCAAGCTGACCCCGCAGGCCGATACCCTGTTTCAACTGGTGGCCGACACCGTGGCCGGCTCCCTGGGCCGCATCTGGAGCGCGGGCAAGTGGCCCCAAAGCGCGCCCGATCAAGATGTTGAGCTTGGCTCTAGCGATTCCTGGGGGACGGAAGCAGACAGCGGCGAGCAAGAGTCGCCGGCGCAGGCCTGTGCTGAGCCGGACGAAATTAAAGAAGCGGCCCCCGAGCCTGATAGCGATAGCGGCGAGATTCTGGCCCATAATCCACGGCTCGATGCAGCTTGGCAGACCCTGCTGGCCATGAGTCGGGACGGACCCTTTCTGGTGGTAGAATGGAAATCGGCCGGCCTGCAGCCACCGGATCGCCGCCGCTTTCACATTGATCCCAAGGCCGGCCGCGATCGCATCGTGGTCTGGCGCTCGGTGGCCATCACCAGCATGTCTTTTGTCGAAATCGGTTTTCACTTCCACGGCCGCGAAGATAGGCCGGTGCCCGCCGAAATCAAGACCCTGTTGATCCAGATCTGCAGCCGCCTGCGCAAAGACTTGCGTCGGGTTGGCGGGTGAGTCTTCCAAACCCCCTGCACCCCCATTGACACAAGTGCCTACCTGGGTTAATCATTCCGCCTAACCGGCGGGGCCGGAAAGGAAGAGCGATGATGCGCAAAGACGAAGCCATGATTTCACGGCAAGAGGCATTTGATCGGCTGGACCAGGCGCTTGGTGATGTGCGTTTGCCGGGGGTTACCTTGCCGGTGAGCGAGTCCCAGGGCCGGGTGCTTTATAGTGATCAGCTATCGCAGCTGACGTTGCCGCCTTTCGACCGCTCGGCCATGGACGGTTTTGCCCTTTGTGCCGACGATGAGCAAGAGCAATACCAGATTGTGGGCACGGTGGCCGCCGGACAGGTGAGCGAGACCCAACTCGAGCCGGGCATGGCCATGCGCATTATGACCGGGGCGCCGGTGCCTGCCGGTGGCGCGCGGGTGGTGCGGGTGGAGGATACCGAGGTTGAGGGTGATACCTTGCGGGTGCTGAAGTTCGAGCCCAAAACCCATATTGCCCCCCAGGGCCAAGACCTAAAGCAAGGTGAGCGGGTGATGGCCGCCGGCACCGTGCTGGGTCCGGTGCAGATTGCCAATCTGGTCTCCTGCGGAATTACCGCGGTGGAAGTGGTGCGTAGTTTGCGCCTGTATGTCTTATCTACCGGCGACGAGATCGTCGATCATCCCGACCAGTTGGAGCCGGGCAAAATCATGAATTCCAACGGGCCCATGCTGGCGGCCCTGGCCACCGAATGCGGCCTCGAGCTGGTGGGTGTCGAGCAAATCGGCGATCAGCCGGACGCCACCGGCAAGGCCATTGCCCAGGCCATGGAACGGGCCGATATCGTGGTGCTTTCGGGCGGGGTCTCGATGGGTGAATACGACTACGTGCTCGATGCCATCGGCGATCTGGGTCTCGATATGCATTTTAGCCGGGTGGCCATCCTGCCCGGCAAACCTACGGTTTTTGCCTCCCGGGGCGCGCGCTTGGTTTTCGGTTTGCCGGGCAATCCGGTCTCGGTTTTTGTGATGTTTCAGGTGTTTGTGCGCCGGGCCATGGCTCGGCTGGCCGGCCGCGAGCCGGATTGGCGAGAATATCCCATGCGCCTGGGCGAGGATTACAAGCGCCGCAAGACCGAGCGCCTCCAGTATGTGCCCTGTCAGATTCGTGAAGATGGCTCGGTGGCGGCGGTGCCCTATCATGGTTCGGGACACCTGGCTGCCCTATTGGCCGCCGAGGGCTTTTTCATCATGCCGGTGGGGGAGAAAAAAGCGGCTGCGGGCGAGATGGTTTCTTTCTTGCCCTGGCCCAAAGGACTTTAGACGTGTTTCCGGAACAGAATGTCATGAAAGACCCCTTCGGCCGTACTATTAACTACCTGCGCATTTCGGTGACCGATCGCTGTGATTTGCGTTGCCGCTATTGCATGCCCGCCAAGGGCGTGGTGCGGGTGCCGATGGCGCGGATTCTTAGCTTTGAGGAAATTTTAGAACTGGCCCGCATCGCGGTTGATATGGGCGTGGATAAAATCCGGCTGACCGGGGGCGAGCCTTTGGTGCGCCGGGGCATCGAGCGGCTGGTGCATATGCTGGCCCAAATTCCGGGCGTGCGCGACCTGGCCATGACTACCAATGCCCAGCAATTGCAGCGCTTGGCCCCGGCCTTGGCCGAGGCCGGCCTGATGCGGGTCAATATCAGCCTCGATACCCTCGATGCCCAGGTATTTACCCATTTGACCCGGGGTGGTGATTTGCAAAAGACCCTAGACGGCATTGCCGCGGCCCGGGCGGCGGGTTTGACGCCCATCAAGCTCAACTGCGTGGTGCAACGCTCGGCTGATGAGCCGCATGCGCGCGCGGTGGCGGACTTTGCCCAAAAAGAAGGTCTCCAGGCCCGTTTCATCCAGCAGATGGATTTCGAATCTGGCTATTTTGCCCAGGTCGATGGTGGCGACGGTGGCGATTGCCCGCGCTGTAACCGCTTGCGCTTGTCGGCCGACGGCCGCATCCGGCCCTGCCTGTTTTCCGACCTGGGTTTTTCGGTCCGCGAACTGGGCCCCAAGCGGGCCTTGATACAGGCCTTGCAAAACAAACCGCTACGGGGTGGCCGCTGCGCCGAAAATCCCATGCGGGGAGTGGGAGGCTGAGATGGCCGACAAACTAAGTCACGTCGATGGCGAAGGCCGGGCGCGTATGGTGGATGTCGGCCCCAAGCCGCCACAGCGCCGCCGAGCCCGGGCCCAGGGCCAAATTTTGCTTTCGGAGGCCGCCCGCGCGGCCATTGAGCGCAACCAGAACAAAAAAGGTGATGTGCTGGGCGTAGCCCAAGTGGCCGGCATCATGGCCGCCAAGCGCACCGCCGATATGATTCCCTTGTGTCATCCCTTGCTGCTCGATCATATCTCGGTGGATCTCGCGCTCGATGAAAAGGGCGTGCGCGCCCAGGCCGAGGTCAAGTGCACCGGGCGCACCGGCGTTGAAATGGAAGCCCTGACGGCAGTCTCGGTGGCCTTGCTCACCGTCTATGATATGTGCAAGGCCGTCGATAAGAACATGCGCATCGAAGCGATTACCCTGGTCATGAAGGAAAAAGAAGATGTCTGACAAAATCGAAGTGGTCTCGACCAATGTATCGAAGGAAAAAGGAACCATCAAAGAGCCGGTGGCCCAGATCGAATTCAATAAGCTAGGCATTATCGACGACGCCCATGCCGGCGATTGGCACCGGCAGATAAGCATGCTGGGTCAAGAAAGTGTCGAGCGCTTTGCCTTGAAGGCGGGCCGAACCATTGCCCCGGGCGAGTTTGCCGAAAACCTGACCCTGCGCGGCCTCGATTTTTCTACCCTGCGCCTGCTCGACCGTTTTCGCTTCGGCGAAGTCGAGCTGGAGATGACCCAGATTGGCAAGAAGTGTCATGGGGATTCCTGCGCCATTTTCCGCGAAGTGGGCGCCTGCGTGATGCCCAAGGAAGGCGTTTTTTGCCGGGTGATTCACGGCGGCACCGTGCGCCCGGGCGATGAAGTAGAATACTTGCCCAAGCACTATCGCTTCTGGGTCATTACCCTAAGCGACCGGGCCTCCCGCGGGGAATACAGCGATCGCAGCGGCCCGCGCGTGGTCGAGCATATCGAGGCCTTCGCCGAAAAGCGCCAAGGCCTGCGCGCCGAGATCAACACCACCTTGCTGGCCGACGATGCCGAGGCCCTGGCGGCCGAGCTCACCCGGGCCCGCAAGGCCGGCGCCGACGTAATTATCACCACCGGCGGCACCGGCGTCGGCCCGCGCGACATTGCCCCCGAGGTGGTAAGCGATTTTTGCGACAAGCTGGTGCCCGGGGTGATGGAAGCCATCCGCCTCAAGTACGGCCAGGAAAAACCCAACGCCCTGCTGAGCCGCTCGGTGGCCGGGGTAGCTGGTTCCACCCTGGTTTACGCCATTCCGGGCAGTGTCCGAGCCGTCGACGAATACCTGAACGAAATCGTAACCACCATGCCTCACCTCCTGCATATGCTGGTCGGCCTGGACAACCATTAACGATCAACCCGGCCCCCTCGAATAACAATTCCGTAGGGGCGCGTCGCGCGCGCCCGTCATCGACCAACCCGACCAACCCGGGTCACAATTCGGCACCTGCCTACCACCCACGCCCAACCCCAACCAACCCGAACATCCCCCGACCCAATTCCGTAGGGGCGCGTCGGAACCGACCAGCGTCGTCGAACGCA
>JAUVBB010000305.1 GCA_030591445.1 Deltaproteobacteria bacterium
ACCCAATCATCATGGGCCTTGATGACGCGAATGGGATCTGGTTGGGAAAGGTCCCAAAGACGCACCTTGCCGTCGCCGCTGGCAGTTGCCAGCACATTGTCCCGCGGTGAAAAGGCAAGCCCATGGACACTTTCTTGGTGCTGCCTGAGGGTGCGGAGCAGCTTTCCTGAGGCTAGCTTCCACACCTTCGCGGTCTTGTCCAAACTGGCGCTGGCCAGCAACTTTGAATCCGCGGAAATGGCCAGGTCCATGATTCCGGCACCATGACCGGTTAGAACCCGATGAACCTTGCCCGCCGGCAGCTTCCAGATTTTTATCGTCCCATCATGACCGGCCGAGGCAAGCCACTTGCCATCAGCAGAAAAAACAACTGCGTTGGCCTTGTTCTGATGGCCGGGCAATGTTTTTATCAACTCGCCGCTCACCGACTCCCAGAGCCGGATTTGGCCATCCCAACAGGCGGTGGCAATCTTTTTGCCATCGGCCGAATAGTCTATGTCGTACACCCAGTCAGAATGGGGCAGATGCAAAACCGTTGAGCTGGCATTGATCTCGAAGAGCTTGATAATACCGCCAAGACTGGCCACGGCAAGTCTGCGCCCGTCGGCGCTAAAGGCCAGTGAGCCGATGCCGTCTTTGAATTCCGAAATGACAAAAACGATCTTTTTCTCGTTAATGTCCCAAACACGGACCAAACGGTCGTAGCCGGCGGTGGCCAATAGACGGCCATCCGGGGCAAAAGCCACTTGTAATTTGAGAGCCAGACCGGACCGCAGAGTGGCGCGCCGCTTGCCGGTCTTGGTGTTCCAGATGTTGGTCGTATCATCGGTACCAGCCAGAAACTCGCCATTGGGAGAAAAGGAAAGGCTGGTGAGCATCTGAGCGTGGCTCTTAAACCGTTGTTTTACTTTGCCAGTGCGGACATCTGAAATCTTGACTTCCCGGTTCCAACTGCCCGAAGCCAAGCGGCGGTTGTCTGGCGAAAATGCCAGGCCTCCAATACGGTCTTTATGGTACCGGGAAACAGACAACTTACGTCCGCTATCGCTTCGCCAGAGTCCGACGGTTCCATCCATGTGCCCGGTGGCGAGGATGCGCCCATTGGGGGAGGCCGCCAATTCCATGATAGGCGACTTGTGGCCCGAGATGGTGCGAACCGGTTTCTCTTGGCCCATTTTCCAAATTTGGATTTTTTGATCCCGTCCAACACTAACCAGTTGATTTTGGTCAGCCAAAAAGGCCAAGCCGACGCCGCGGTCGGAATGGGCTTTGATTCGGAAGAGCTCTTGTCCATTCTCAGCAAACCACACGGTCAGCCAGCCTTTGAAATCGAGCGCGGCCAGATAACGATCATTGGGGGAAAAGACGATTTTGGCAATGGCGTCATCCATGGCGGCGGTCCAAATCAGTCCCTGGACCAAGCGATGCTTTGATTCGTAAAGCAGGGATTTGGCTTCGGTGCGCAGCACTTCACTGGCCGGTACCTGGCGGGCAAAGTTCTGGCTGTAGACATGGCTGCCGGCGGAGCCGGGATTGTTGAACAAAGAAGCCCAGGCATAGATACGGCCGGCCAGAATTTTCTTCTCGTCCATCAGGTGCCGGGCTTGCACGGTCAGCCCTTGGGCCAGATGATAATAGGCATTGAGCCGCTGGTTGGTCTCGAGTTTCCGCGCGCTTTTCTCTTTGAGAATGGCCAGGGCTTCTTGATCGCGGGCGACAGACTCCTTTTGATAGGCCGAAAACACCGAGATCAGCGCGACTAGCACCACCGCCAAAATGGATATTATCCCGGCAACGGCTGGTTTGTTTTTGGCCGCGAATCGGCGCAAGAGTTCGACCGAGCTGTATTCGTAGGCATCCACTCGTGCCCCGGTCACGTAGGCCTCGGTATCTTCTGCCATTTCGGCTGCGGTCTGGTAGCGCAGCTGCCGGTCGCGTTGCATGGCCTTGTTGACAATGGCAACCAAATCAGGCGGTGCTTCCGGGCATAGTTCGGCGACCGACGGAATGGGTTCGGTTTTTACTTTTACAATGATTTCTTGGCCAGATTTGCCCTGAAATGGAGGGCGCCCGGTCAAGATGGTAAAGAGCATGGCCCCCAAGCCCCAAACGTCGGACAATTCGTCGATCTCGACTATCTTGCAGTCGGCTTGCTCCGGGCTCATGAAGGCAGGCGTTCCCATGGTGACGCCAGCCAACGAGACCAGGCTGCTTGATTGCAGCATCTCCATGTTTTTTTCCAGGGTGGTAGCCTGTTCGTCCACGCTGCCTTTGACCTTGGCGATGCCCCAGTCCAGCACCATGGTTTGGCCGAATTCACCCACCATGACGTTGTCCGGTTTGATGTCCCGGTGCACCACCCCTTTGCTATGGGCAAAGCTGATGGCCTTGCACAAATCCCAAAAGTGACCCAATAGTTTGGCGCGGTCGGGCCATGATTTGCAGGCCATGAGCTTCTGGGTCAGGGTCTGTCCTTTCAGATGCCGCATGGTGTAATAAAGCGAACCGTCTTCATTCCGACCCAGTTCATGCACTGGAATGATGTTGGGATGCTCTAAGCGTCCGGTGACCCGCGCCTCGCGTAAAAACCGTTGGATCTTGTCTTTACGCATCTTGGCGACTTGGAAATCGCTTGCTTTCTGCGTTTGGTCCATGTCCAGAGACAGTTTCTTGATGACCACTTCCCTGTCGATATGCCGGTCGTAAGCCAGAAAGATCTTTGCCTGTCCCCCTTCGGCAAGCAGCCATTGCTCGGCATAGCGACCAGGTTCTACTTTGCTTACCGTATCTTCATACGCCGACGGTATGGGGCAGGAGGAGTCGGTAAACTCGTCGCCGATGTTCAAGGCAGCTTCCTGGCTGGCTGGATCGCCAACTCGATTGGGCTCCGAGGCATCCGCCTCGTTGTCCGAGGTGCCGATATCCAAGGTTTCCATGCAGGAGAAGCTGAGCCGGGCTACTTGTTGCTCGATGGCATTACTTTCCGCTTCGCTGATATGGCCGGTGGCCTGCAACTGCTCGGAGACCGACAGACCGGATTGGGCATCGCCGGACCGCAGTGAATCAGCCAGCTCTTCGACCGATATCACTCCATCCTTGACGGCGACCGCCGCCTGTAAAAGCCCAACTAGGTCTGTCTTGGTCATGGAACCCATCTTAGAAAGAGTGAGCGTAACATGCAAACGTCCACTCTTTTTTATTTGGGCCGACTACAGTAGCATTCCCAGGGTATCGGTGCAGTAATCGATGACGGTCCAGTTTTCGGCGCAGACGGATTCGCCTTGGCACTTTTGGTCGCAGAAGTCAGTCAGACAAATCTCGTCGGCATCGCAGTCCATGTCGGATTGACAATAGTAGCCCGAGTTCTGGCATTCGCCGGCGCAGTCGTAGTCGCTGCCACAATAGTCGCCACTGCGGGAGCAGGTACCGGAACAATCAGAGTCTTCGAAGCATTGAGTGCCGTTGGAGCAGAGTCCGGGTAGACAGAAATCGGATTCGCACTGGTAGTGTCCTTGACAATCGACCCCCAGGGCCTTGTAGCTGGTGCAGGTGGATGGTCCTTCGTCCGCGGATTGGCAGTACAGGTCCTCAACGCACCAATCGTTGGCTTGGCAGACAAAACCTTCTGTTCCTTGGGCTTCACAACGGTCGTCGACCGGATTGCAGAAGAGATTCGGGGCACAGACGTAACCGGGACAGTCTTCGCCCTCTTGGGGATAATCGCGGCACTTGCGGTCGGCAGCGCAATAAGTTCCCTCTTGGCATTCGAAATTATATAGGCAGTCCTGGCCGCTGGTGAGCACGCCGCGCCAGTATGAGTCTTTGCACCAATGCTGCCAAGGTACATCATCGACGTGCTGAAAGCAGTCTCCGTCGAGTAGCATCGAGAGTAGACAAGCATCAGCGGTGCTTTCGGTCAACTGCACACTGCCGCGGTCAGCGGCCCAGAGCAAAGTGGCCTCGGAATCTTCACACAGCAGCTGGACATCCCGTTTGCATTCGGCTGGTTCCACTGAAATGGTGATGCCCAGCATGTTTTCGATTTGAGCGCCGGTGCAGCAGTGCCACATATTGTAACAAGCCACATCCGCCACTTCTTTACAGTAATTGTCTAACGATACCGATACCGTTGGTGTGCCCTCTTCGGCCAAACAGGCGGAAAACCCGGTTCCCAGGATTAGCAAAGTAGATAATGTATTGAAAAATTTCATCTTTCTCTTCCCCTTCCGATGGGTTGTTACGCAAGTATGCTTATTTGACGGAGAACAATGCAGATTTCCTGATTTCAATTGCTTGTGCGGGGAATAAGCAATTATTGTATGTTGGCTTAGATTGGGAGGAATGCATGATTCATGGCAACTGGCTGGCTTGCTGGGCGCAACAGGAAGGACAAAAAAACGCCTTGATTGATTTGGAGTCCGGTGAATCGACAGCCTACGCGGAACTGAACTTGCGGGCTGACCAGGTCGCCCATTTCCTACAGGATCGTTTCGGGCTGAAACAGGGTGACCGGGTGGCGGTCATGGGACAGAACCGGGTAGAACAGGTCGAACTGTATTTTGGCTTGGCCAAGCTGGGTGCCATTTTGGTGCCGGTCAATTGGCGTTTGGCTCCGGATGAGGCGGCCTATATTCTAAGCGACAGCACGCCGGTGCTTCTGTTCTACGGCCACGATGTTCACGCAACAGTCGCTGCCATGCGGCAAGGTCTTTGGTCAGGCAAAACAGTGTCATTCGACCAGGAGTACCCGGTTCTAAGAGCCGCGGCCAGTGATGCGCCGGTGCTTACCGAGGGACTGACCGACGAATCGCCGGCGATGATTCTCTATACTTCGGGCACCACCGGCCGGCCCAAGGGCGCCATCCAGACTCACGGGATGATTACCTGGAATGCGGTCAACACCGTAACCGGCTGGGATCTGCGCCGGGATGATATTACCTTGACCCATACTCCGTTCTTTCATACCGGTGGCTGGAATGTTCTTACCCTGCCCTTGCTGCATCGCGGAGCGACCGTGGTTCTGGCTCGGACCTTCGACCCTGACCAGACGGTTACGGCCATTGATCAGTATGGGGTCACGGTGATGTTTGCCGTGCCCACCATGTATCAGATGATATGGGATAGTCCGAACATGCAGAGTGCTTCATTGAAATCGGTGCGTTTTTTCGACGCTGGTGGTGCTCCCTGTCCGGTACCGCTGATCGAGGCTTTTTCCGGCCGCGGGGTCGTTTTTAAACAGGGTTACGGTATGACCGAGGTGGGCCCCAATTGCTTTTTTCTAGACGAGCGCGATGCCATTGCCAAGGCGGGTTCGGTGGGCTTTGCCGCCCTTCATCTTGATGCGCGGGTCGTCAATGACCAAGGTGAGCTTTTGCCCGCGGGAGAAATCGGTCAGTTGCAATTGCCCCGGCCGGTGGTTTGTGGCGGCTACTGGAACAATCCCGCGGCGACCAAGGCTGCAATCGATGAAGCTGGCTGGTTTTCAACCGGCGATCTCTTTCGGGTAGACGAAGATGGCTACCACTATGTCATTGGTCGCCTCATAGAGATGTATATCTCGGGCGGGGAGAATGTCTATCCGGCCGAAATAGAGCGCGTTTTATACGCGGTACCGGAGGTGACGGAGGCCGCGGTCATCGGAGTAGCCGACCAGCGCTGGGGAGAAGTCGGCATGGCCTTTGTGGCCTTGGACTCAGGGGCCGCGGGCAAGATCTCGGCAGAAAGCCTGCTGGAGCAATGTCGGCGGAAACTGGCCAACTATAAGGTGCCCAAGACCGTGGTCATCCGCGAAAGCTTGCCCAAAGGTCCTTCGGGCAAGATCCTCAAAACCGTTTTGCGAGACTCGTTGGCATAAATGATGCCGAGATCAGGATTGGCTGGAGCTGACCGTCAGCTGCTGGGCGATTCCAGACAGAACCGAGCTGAAAGGGCCTTGTTGTTGGGTTCCCTGCGCCCGGATGATGCCGTGCAACAACTCGGCCGGTATGATATCAAGGCGCTCGTGCCGTTCCAATATGACCTGGGTCAGCACATGCCGAGTCAAATCCCGGCCGTCTTTGGCATCAATGACCCGGACATCGGCGCCATCGTGTACGATCCGCGCCAAATCCTCTAAGGTGATATATCTGCTGGATTTCGTGTCATACAAACGTCGATTGCTGTACTTTTTTACCAGTATCGCTGTCTCTTCACTCTCGATGTGATGATTCATTCCCGCTCCTCCCGCATTTTGACTCCCCTCCATTCCCCTTTGGGCCTGTATAGACCTTTGGGCAGGCCAGAGCAACGAAAAAACGGTGCAATGCAACAAAGTGATGTTTTTCAATCAGAAAAGACCGAAACCGTAGGCTAGACCCAGGGTCAAGTTGAAGTCTTCGGCTAGCTGGGTGCCGTTGAGGAACTGGTAGACCGGGATTTGCGCGCTGGCATAAAGGCTCAGGCCCCGGAGCATCTCCCCAGTGAAGGCATAGGCCAGGCCTGGTGTCAGGTAGATCCAGTCTCCCCCTGAGTCAGGTACCGTAGCCCCGTCTTGTTGGTCGCCGATTCGGTTGAGCCCGGTCAGAGCAATGGAGGGCATTAGCGACTCAAATAGCCGAAACTGCAGACCGCCCATGTACACAAAACTGGCTCCCGCCTGGTAGCCATCGGTGTTTTCGTAACTGGGCATGCGAGTAAAAACGCGGGTGAAGACGCTAACCATCGAGTTTATCTCGTAGCTAGCGTCTAGACTCAGAAGCGGGTCCATGGTGCCCGAGACGAAGTTTGGGTTGGAAGGGATGTCGCTCTGCACCGTACCGCCAGTGGGAAAAAAGGCGCCAATCGCTACCCCGAGGCGCAGCGGTTTGCGTACCCCGCCAAACGCGACTCCGTAGCGTAGCCACAATGACAGATCGCCCAGCCCAAATTCGCTGCCCGACTCCCCGCCTTCGGCAAAATCCACTTCGAGCAGCGGAAAGCTGACTCGCGCCGACAGCCCGCGCCAAATGCCCATGGCTGCTTCGAAGCCGTAGATGCGGCTCGAGGTTTTTTCATTTTCGGGATTCGCCACGTCATCGACGCCCTGGCGCGGTGTCGTTCGGCGACCATAGCTAAAGGAAAAGTCCAGTTCCAGACGCCCGGCTTCGAGACTGCCCCCGCCCGCATAAGCTCTTCCGACCGGAAGAAAGGGAAGGCTTCAAGCCGGGCAGGCAGCCGCGGGCCGGGGAACCAGCATGCCAGCTGCCAGAATCATTAACGAGACGACGATACCAGTACGCATACAATACCTCCTTGGTACAGTTAAACACAGGTCGGCAAAACCGTCAAACGACAATTGAATTGGCTTGGGAAACGAATTAGAATCCAATCATCGTACTTATATCAGTTAAGGGAGACACAAATGGCGAAATGCATAGTGATTTTCTTGGTGGCGGTTTCTTTTCTTCCCACTCTTGCTTTGGCCGGGCCGAATTTCAAACCGGGCAATTGGGAAATTACGACCAAAACCGAGATACAGGGCATGCCCCAAGCACAAGTCCCCTCCCAAACCCATACCCAGTGCATGAAAAAGGGAGACTTCGTACCGCATAGCAAAGAGGCGTCGAAAGCGTGCAAAATCTCAGGCATCAAGGAGTCGGGCAACTCGGTTTCCTGGAAAATCGTTTGTTCCGGCAAGAACGGCAATATGGAAGGCTCGGGCACGGTCAGCTACAAAGGTGATACCATGAAAGGCAGCATGGAGCTGGAAATCAAGAATGCCGGCATGAAGATTCGCAATTTTGTCACCGGTCGCCGCCTGGGCGATTGCCCGACCAAAAAGTCAAAATAGAAACCTACTTAGCACTGCTCGTGAAAATAAACGGATAGGTAATCACCACGTTGCCACCACCAGGTGGTTTGGGGAAACGCCATTTTTTTACCACCCTGAGCAGGCAGTTGAGCAGGTCTTTGGATTTAGATTTTTTGTTGACTGACTCGACCTTGCTCACTTTTCCCTGGGCGTCGATGGTGATGCGGAGCACGATTTTATCGACCAGGTTTGGGTTCTTGATGAGCTCCCGCTCGTAACAATATTTAGCCTTGGCAAAGTGCTTGCGGATGACGCGCTGGATTGCGCTGCGATCCAAAGCGCCCGTGACTTTGGCACTTCGAAATTGAATCGAACCCGATTTAGATTTAACCGTTTGGAGCCCATTGCCCAGAGCTTGCAGTTTCGCTACTCCGTATCCTGCGCCTCCGGACGCTCCACCGCGGAGATTGCCCAAAAGACCCATACCTCCATATCCGCCGACCGCCTGATTGCTTACTCCAGCGGGCAGCGGCAGTGCTTGTTTTACGGTAGTGGGCTGCTTACCCTGGGCGCGGACGGCGGTGTCGATGGCAACGAAGGAGGTGTAGGCGGTCATTAAATTGTAGGCGAGTCCCAGCTCGATGATTTCCTGCCGGGGCACTTCACTCGGTCCAAATGAGTTCAGGTCATCGAGGCGACGAATGCGGTGGCGAGCCCAAAGGTAGCGCAAAGCGGAATTGTTAGCAGAGCGATCGGCGTCTTTGACTTGAATGTGTCCGGCCAGTTTCTCTCCGGGTACCCGGCCGCTGAACGAAATGGAACCCTGCGGATTACCGCGATACTTGCCAAACAGGATCAGCGGACGCTTGGCGAAAAGATCTGGAAGTGCGGGTGGTTCCAGGTCATAGGTGTCAAAGTCCTTGAAGTCTACCCGGATGTCTTGCATCAGCGGGGCTGCGATGTACTCGCGGAAGCGAGTGGCTAGGCTCCGGGCCTCGCCTTGATTGAGCGCCACAAAGGGCTCCCCCATTCCGGCGTGGGCCAGGCCTTCAATTAGGTGGCGATTGACCGAGCTGCCGATACCGAAGGCAAAGAGATTGGCCTGGCCCAGATTCTTGCTGACCAGCTCGAAAGCCTGTTTTTCGACCCGAACGTAACCGTCGGTGGCCAGCACCAGAATGCGCGAACTTTCGCCTTTGCGCGGCAGCGCCAGTGCGCGCTCCAGCGCCGGCAACAACTCGGTGCCGCCGCCGCCATGTTGCTTATCGAGCACGTCGAGTGCCCGGTCCACGTTCTTCCGGGTGGCCCAGAGCGATTC
>JAUVBB010000340.1 GCA_030591445.1 Deltaproteobacteria bacterium
ACTATACCGCCTTGGGGTTGTTATTTTGGGTTGTCTGCGAGCTTTGTGGCGTATCTATTTGATTGTACTTGTGTTGTTGTCTTTGGGCTGCTTGGGGTGTCCGGGCCAGGGGGATTTGGGGGCGCGGGCGGGCGGGGGCGGGGGAGCGATAGCGCTTGGCCAGGAGCCGGAAAGGGATGAGCCGCTTGTGGAAGTGGTTTGGACCGGGAAATTTGACCAGGCCTGGAAGGACTACGACCGGCTGGTCAATGAGCAGAAATACGAGCAAGCCGCCAAATGGGTGGAAGATCTTCTGGAGCGGGCCAAGAGCAGCAAGAACTCCGAGGAGTGGGTTCGGGGGCTCATTCGTTATGTTCAATTGCGCTCGGCATTGCATGGTTACGAAAAATCGGTGCGTTTCTTTCGGCAGCAGCCCTGGCCCGAAGACCTGCTGGGCAATACCGTGCTGCAACTCTTTTACGCGCAGTCTCTGGTGCAATATGCCCATCGTTACTCCTGGGAGATTCGCAAGCGAGAGCGGGTGGAGGCCAAGGGCGAGGTCGATCTGAAAGCCTGGACCCTGGAGCAGATTTATGCCGAGGCCCAGCGCGCTTATGGCCAAGTATGGCAGCACCGGCAGCAGTTGGGGCCCCACCCCATCAAGGCGCTTTCCGACTACGTAAATATCAATAGCTATCCGCGCCAGGTTCGCGCCAGCTTGCGCGATGCGATTACTTATTTGTGGGTGGGCTTGCTGGCCAACACGGCCGGCTGGCGACCAGAGCACAGCAATGAAATCTTTCAATTGGATTTGAACCGCCTGCTGGTCAAGCCCGGAAAAGTCAATTTGACCGATTCGGCGGTACACCCCTTATTGAAAATCTGCGCCATTCTCCATGACCTGGAGCAGTGGCACCGAGGCCGGGCAGAGCCCGAAGCCCAGTTCGAAGCTCGGCTTACCCGGCTGCGTACCTTGCATGCCCATTTTACTCGTGCCGCCGACCGCGAGCGTATTCGCGCCGATCTGCACAAGCGCTTACCGGCCATGCGCAAACTTGCCTGGTGGTCCATGGGCATGAGCGTGCTGGCCGAATTCGTTCGCGCCGAGGATGTCCCGGACAATCTTATCCGGGCTCGCAACTTGGCCCGGGACGGACAAGCAGCCTATCCCCAGAGCGTGGGCGGGCAGCGCTGCGACCACATCGCCAAGTCCATCGTGGCGCCGGATTACTCGATCACGGCCATGGCCAGCGACGGCTCGGAAAAACGCTCTATCGGTATTGATCACAAAAACCTGAGCAAACTTTATCTGCGCGCCTATCGCCTGGACTTGCAAGCGCAGATCGAATCCGCGCTTGACTACAACCTTTACCCGCAGCGCAAGCAACTCGAGAAGCTGGTGCACAAGACCACCGCCGCCCATAAATGGTCGGTAGAGCTTGCGCCCACCACCGATTACAAGCTGCACCGCAGTTATGCAACTCCACCCATGAAAAAGCCGGGTTTCTACATCATCGTGGGTTCGGCGCGCCAAGACTTTGCCCCGGGAGAAAACAAACTCCAGGTCAAGTTCATGGTGGTGGGCGATCTGGTCTTGGTCAGTCGGCAACTCGGCGATCGGGTGGAAGTAGAAGTTTTGTCCGGCAAGACCGGCCGACCGGTGAAACGAGCCAAGGTGCATCTGTACCGCTTTGACTACCACAAGGGCCACCGCTCGGTGGTTTCTCGGGTGACCGGGAAAGACGGAAAGGTGGTGCTGAAAAACAAGCCCAACCACTCCTATTTCCTCTTTGCCCAGAAGCGAAAACAGGTAGGCATTGATCCCAATAACTTCTATTTGCAAACCAAGCACCGGCCGGGCGAGACATTGGCCTCGCTGATTTACACCGACCGCAGTATTTACCGGCCCATGCAGAACTTGCACTTCAAGGTGGTGGCCTATCGCGGTCATGTCGATCGGGCCGATTACAAGACGGTACCGGGAACCAAGCTGTGGGTGTCTTTGATTGACGCCAATCATCAGGAGGTGGCCAAGCAAGAACTCAAGACCAATAGCTTTGGCACGGCCTCGGGTAGCTTCGACCTGCCGGCCGGGCGCCTGTTGGGGCGCTGGCAATTGCGTAGTTCCTGGAACGGAAATGCCCAGATCCGGGTGGAAGAATACAAACGGCCGACCTTCGAGGCCAAGCTTCTGGATCCCAAGAAGCCGCTGCGTCTGAATCAGCCGGCCAAGATCACGGGCGAAGCCCGCTACTACTTTGGCCTGCCGGTAGCCTCCGGCAAAGTCAAATGGCGGGTTACCCGGGCACCGGTCTATCCCTGGTGGTGGAGCTACTACTGGTGGCGAGGCGGCAGCAGCTCCGGCCAAAGCCAAGTCATCGATGCTGGGGTAAGCTCGTTGGCAGACGATGGGAAATTTTCTTTTTCCTTCACGCCCAAGGCCGATGAACGCCAGGGCCAGCAATCGAAAAGTTTTTCCTATCGCTATGCGGTTAGCGCCGAGGTTACCGATGAAGGCGGCGAGACGCGTTCAGCCAGCCGCAGCTTCCGACTGGGTTTTGTGGCCGTCGAGGCTAGGATGAGCATGGAAACCAGCTTCTTGCTGGAGGACCAGCCGGCCACGCTCAGCGTGAGCCGAACTACCCTCGACGGGGTGGGCGAGGCCGGTTCGGGCCGATACCGGATCGTGGCATTGCAGGCACCGCCAAAGACCTTGTTGCCGGCGGACCAGCCCCGACTCGAGATGCCCGGCGCCAAAAAAATCACATCTTATCAGACGGAGGGGGATCGTCTGCGCCCGCGCTGGAACCCCGGCTACCGGCCCGAGGCCGTGCTGCGCGGTTGGGCCGACGGTGCCGAAAAGAGTCAGGGCAAACTGGCCCACGATGACCAAGGTCTTGCCGAAATCAAGTTGGCCGGCTTGGTCGCCGGCGCCTACCGCTTGCACTATACCACCCGCGATGCCTTCGGCGCCCAATACGAAATGGCGCAAGAATTTATGGTGGCCGGAAAACGCGCCCAACTCGCTCTGCCTGCCTATATGCATGTCGAGCGCGCTTCGGTAAAAGTTGGTGAGATCGCGCGTATTTTTGTGGGTTCGGGCCTTAGCAATCAGCCCTTGAGCCTGGACATCTACCAGAGCGGCAAGCGCATCGAACGCCGCCGTCTAGAGTCCGGCCGGGATGCCACCTTGATCGAAATCCCCATTGGCATTGCCCAGCGTGGTGGCTTCAGCGTGGTTCTATCGGCACTACGGGATCATCAATTCATGACTTTTACCCAGAGCGTGTATGTGCCCTGGGACAACAAGGAACTGCAGGTCAGTTTCAGTACATTCCGTGATTTGATGCGGCCCGGCGCCCGAGAGAAGTGGAGCGTCAAAGTCAGCGGCCCCGCCGGCAAGGATACGCCGGTCAAAGCGGCCGAGGTTTTGGCCTATATGTATGACCGCAGCTTGGATACTTTTGCCGGTCACCATCCTCCCTCGCCCCTGGGTGTTTTTCCCAATCGCACCCAAGCCATATGGGCGCGGGCCAGCCTGGGTCCAGCGCGCAATGGCTGGCTGCGTAGCCACGGTCTGGTCAGTTTGCCGGGTTATCCGGGCTTACAGGCAGACTCACTGCGCTTCTTCTCTGGCTACGCCATCGGTGGCGTGGGGCGGGGCCGACGGCAAATGGCCTTACGATCGTCGATGCCGGCTTCGGCGCCCAAGCGCGGTATGAAAAAAATGAAGGCGAAGTTGGAAGTAAAAGCAGACATGGCGGAAATGCCGGCCGAAAAAGAGGCCAGCCGGGACGAGTTCCAATCGACGGTGGTCTCCGCCGGCGAGGATAGAAAAGATAGCGGCGGAGAGACGGCCGAGCCCAAACCGGTGCAGTTGCGCAGCAATTTCTCGGAGACGGCCTTCTTCCAGCCCCATCTGCTTACCGGCAAAGACGGCAGCGTGACTTTCGAATTCACCGTGCCCGATTCGGTCACCTCCTGGAATGTCTGGGTGCATGCCATTACCCGCGATCTGGAATCAGGCAGCTTGAAAAAAGAGGCCAAGACGGTCAAGGATCTGATGGTACGGCCCTATCTGCCGCGTTTCTTGCGCGAAGGCGACCAGGCCCAGATCAAAGTGGCGGTCAACAATGCCTCCGAGAAGAAACTTTCCGGCCAACTCAGTTTTGACATCATCGATCCGGCCAGCGAACGAAGCCTGCTGGCCGATTTCGGCCTCGATCCCAATAAGACCCAAAATTTGCCCTTTGCGGTTGACGCCAAGGGCGGCACCACCCTGAACTTTGCTTTGAGAACACCGGCCAAAGTGGGACCGATTGCTTTCAAGGTCATTGCCCGATCCGGCGATTTTTCCGACGGCGAGCTGCGACCCATCCCGGTGCTGCCGGGCCGGATTCACCTGGCCCAATCGCGCTTTGTTACCCTCAAAGACAAGACCCGGCGCGAGCTGCATTTTGCCGACCTGGCCCGCAATGACGACGACTCGCTCATCCACGAGCAAATGGTGGTAACGGTTGATGCCCAGTTGTTTTACTCGGTGCTCAATGCCTTGCCCTATCTGGTGAACTATCCCTACGAGTGTACCGAGCAAACTCTGAACCGTTTTGTCTCCACCGGCATCTTGGCCTCGATGTACAAAGATTTCCCGGCCATCGAGCGCATGGCCAAGAAGTTTGCCAGTCGCAAGCAACAATACGAGACCTGGAACGATAAAGACCCGAACCGGAAGATGGCCTTGGAAGAGACGCCCTGGCTGGAGATGGCCCAGGGCGGGCCCAAACGCAGTCATCCCTTGATCAACGTGCTCGATCCGCGCATCACCCGCGCCCAGCGCGATGCTTCCCTGGTCAAGTTGAAGAAGATCCAAACCGCCAACGGCAGCTTCCCCTGGTTCCCCGGTGGCCGGCCCTCGCCCTACATGACTCTTTATCTGTTGTACGGTTTTTCCAAGAGCATCGAGTTCGGAGTCGATGTACCCAAGGACATGATCCAGCGCGCCTGGCGCTATATGCACCAGCACTACCTAGACGAGTTGGTCGATTGGATGAGGAGAAAAGACTGCTGCTGGGAGTTCATTACCTTCTTGAACTATACTTTGTCGAACTATCCCGATACCTCCTGGACCGGCGGCGTGTTTAGCGAGTTGGAACGCAAGCAGATGCTTGACCATTCTTTCCGCCATTGGAAGCAGCATTCGCCCTACCTGAAAGGCTATCTGGCCCTGACCCTGAGCCGCGCCGACCGCAAGAAAGATGCGCTATTGGTATGGGAAAGCGTGATGGACTCGGCCCAAAGCAAAGAAGACCAGGGCACCTTTTGGGCGCCTGAAGACAGGGCCTGGCTTTGGTACAATGACACCATCGAGACCCATGCCTTTGCCATTCGCACGGTCATGGAACTGATGCCAAAATCCGAGCATCTCGACGGCCTGGTTTTATGGATTTTTCTCAATAAGAAACTCAATCACTGGAAATCCACCCGCGCCACCGCCGAGGTCATCTACTCCCTGGCCCACTACCTGAAGAAGACCGCCCAACTAGGCCTGCGCGAAGAGATCCGAGTCACTGCCGGCGACACCCACAAGAAGTTTGTCTTTGAACCCGACGAGTACACCGGCAAAAAGAACCAGATCGTCATCCCCGGCGACGAAATCGATGCCAAGAAACACGCCACCGTGGTAGTCGAGAAAGACACCAAAGGCTATGCCTTTGCCTCCGCCACCTGGCATTTCTCCACCGACAAGTTGCCCACCGAAGCCCGCGGAGACTTCATCCAGGTCACCCGCAAATTCTTCAAACGCGTAAAAACCGGCCGCGAAGTAGTTTTGAAGCCACTAAAAGAAGGCGCCCAAATCGAAGTAGGCGACGAGTTGGAAGTACAACTCCAGCTAGTAGCCAAGCATCCCATGGAATACGTCCATCTGCGTGCCCCCCGCCCGGCAGGCTTCGAACCCACCTCCGTCGTCTCCCGTCACCACTGGAACCTAGGCATCGGCTGGTATCAAGAAATCCGCGACAGCGGCACCAATTTTTTCTTAGAAAGACTCCCCCAAGGCAACTACCCCTTCAAATATCGCCTGCGCGCCACCATAGCCGGCACCTTCAAAGCCGCCCCCGCCACCGTCCAACCCATGTACGCCCCCGAATTCACCGCCTACTCCAGCGGTCGCAACATTACGATTCAACCCAGTCCTAAGTAGCTCAGCGAGGACCAGCAACATTACGATTATTGGGTCATCTGATTGATTTTGGCGTCCAAATCGGCAGCGCATTCCTTTGTGTCGCATAGGCAGCGAGCGGAGAACTCTCGGTCCTGATCGTATAGAAGAAGATCGCCATCGCTGTAATCCATGAACCAAGCTTTGCTGCCATCAGCAGTGGCCAGCCAGAACTTGCCGCGTTCCGGGCCGAGCAGGGCTTTACAACTGCGACTTTTCCTACAGGAACGACAGCGTCCCGGTTTGCCCTTGTATACTTTAGAATAACAGCCCCCCAGCAAGCCGATCATTTCACTCCGCGTGGGCAGGCGATAGTTTTTCCCGCAAACCTGGTTCGCTTTCTGCCAGGTATGATCGTTTGCACTTCCTTGGCATTCTCCACCCTTCCACTGCTGCCCAACGGCACATCGTGCCCAAATGAGTTGTGTTGCTGGTTGGCGTACGAGCGGTACCGCTAACTGGGCTTTGATCCTGGCCTCTTTTTGGGCTGCTTTTTCTTTCGCGGTAGCCAGAAGCCGAGTCTGCATTTCTCTCTCACGGGCGTGCTCGGTAGCAATCTTGCGAAATTCGGCGGCGCAGTTTTCGGAACTGCAAATGCAGCGAGCTTCGTATTCGCGACTTTTTGAGTAGTTGTTGATGTCGCCATCACCAAAATCAAAGAACCAGGCATCTTCTCCCATGCTTGTCGAGGTCCAGTATTGTCCGGTATCCGAGCCGAACAGATCAGAACAGGTATTGCTCTTACGGCAGGCTGGGCAACGACCG
Organism: Deltaproteobacteria bacterium; assembly: GCA_030591445.1. Lineage (GTDB taxonomy): Bacteria > Myxococcota > B64-G9 > B64-G9 > B64-G9 > JAUVBB01. The sequence continues at coordinate 6,965 of JAUVBB010000340.1, forward strand.
CGTTTTCCTCGTTTGACCTTGCTTGAGCAATGTCCCAGCAGGTTCACAATTTCTTCCCGACTAGGGAGCCGGTAGCCTGGCGGACAGGCAGCCATGGCTTCTTCCCAACTGAGACCGATTGTGTTTCCGGTACAGTCATCGCCACTCCAGCGCTGACCAACCGGACATCTCTGCCAATAGGCCTCTCGGTTTTTTTGGCGGACAACTAGATCACTACGGACGATAGGTGTTTTCTTATAAGTAGGTTTAGATTTAATGGCTGGGGCGACGGGTTTGCTTGTTGGTACTGCGACTTTGTTTTGCCGCTCGGACGGTTGCTTTGATTTTTTGGCACGAGAACTGGGTTTGTCTTTTTTCTTGGCTGGCTTCTTTGTCACAATGGTTTTGTTTTCTTCCTTCTTCTGAGAGGGCACCCCGGTTGCCAATTGGTCGACTTTGGCGTCCAAGTCGGCAGCGCATTCCTTGGTGTCGCATACGCAGCGCGCGGAGAATTCTCGGTCCTGGTCGTATAGCAGAAGATCGCCATCGCTGTAATCCATGAACCAAGCTTTGCTGCCATCGGCAGTAGCCAGCCAGAACTTGCCGCGTTCCGGGCCGAGCAGGGCTTTACAGCTGCGACTTTTACGACAGGATTGGCAACGTCCCTGTTTGCCCTTGTACACTTTAGAATAACAGCCCCCCAGCAAGCTGATTACTTCACTCCGCGTGGGCAGGCGATAGCTTTTCCCGCAAACCTGTTTGGCTTTCTGCCAGGTATGATCGCTTGCACTTCCTTGGCATTCTCCTTCTTTCCATTGCTGCCCAACGGCACATCGTGCCCAAATGAGTTGTGTTGCGGGTTGGCGTATGAACGGAACTGCCAATTGGGCTGTAATCCTAGCTTTTTCTTGGGTTGCTTTCTTTTTTGCGGTAGCCAGAAGCTGGATTTTCTTTTCTTTCTCGCGGATGCGCGCTGCCGCTTTTTTACGAAATTCGGCGGCGCAGTTTTCGGAGCTGCAAATACAGCGAGCTTCGTATTCGCGGCTTTTTGAGTAGTTGTTGATGTCGCCATCACCAAAATCAAAGAACCAGGCATCTTCTCCTTTGGCGGTCGAGGTCCAGTATTGTCCCTTATCCGACCCGAACATGTCAGAACAGGTAC
>JAUVBB010000549.1 GCA_030591445.1 Deltaproteobacteria bacterium
GGTAGCCTGGCCCAAACATTGGCTCACTTCATAGCTGCTACGGATATCGTTGGCGCTGCCACCGCTGCGGCCGTGCAACACAACTTGGCTGCCGTCAGGACATTCCAGTTTGACCAGCAGGTCACCAATATAGCTGTGGGTGATATCGACTTCTATCTCCAGGGCGGTGACGGTTCCGGAAGCAGTTACTTGGATCTGGCTAACGATGCCGGTCGAGTTGTTGTCAGGAATGGCCAGGGGAGTATCAACAGAGCTCTGAACCACAAAGGCAGGATCGGGCACTGACGAGTCACCAGAGGAAGTATAGCCGAAGCCCTCAATGGTGAAGCTAGCGCCGTCGGCGGACACCACAATGTCGACATCTCCACCCTCGATGGTGCAATAATCGCCGTCGGTATCGCTGACGATGCTTGCTTGGCCATACAAATCGGCGGCGGCTTTATCGGAGCTGGAGTAGTCTTTCAGGCAACCACCCGGGCCATCGTCGCCGCGCTCGGTCATGTAAATCCAGTTATCGCGAGTGGGGACGCCATCGATGACGCCCAGGATGTTGTCGATGACCATCTGCCGGGCGTGTCCGTAAGTGTTGGCATTGCCAACCGACATGACCGCGACCTGGGGGTCGAGGAGCGACACGAAAGTCTGGTTGGTGCTGTGATCCGAGCCATGATGATTTACCCGCAGGATATCGATTTCTCCCAGATCCCGTGCCAGATAGGTTTCCACATCGTGGTACTTGGTTCCATATCCCGTGTCTGCGGTTTCACCGGTGAGATCGCCACCTACGAACATGTCGAAGTCGCCCAAAGAAATCACCAAGCTGACGCTGTAACCGTTCTCGTCGGGTTCGGGCCTCTCACCCCGGTGATCCCCCAGAACCTCGGAGGGCCACACGTACTCACCACCGCAAGAAAGATCCGGCTCTGAGCCCCAGCCCTCCGGGCAAGAAGCGGTACGGGTATCCACACTGGTGATCTTGGCAACCACACCGTTGCCCAAATCGAGTTCCCGGCCCACTACCGCAATCTGGGGGTTGAGCTTGCTCCGGCCTTCGGTTGAATCCAGATAGACCAGCCAATTGTCGTAGGTCTTGCTGTTGGTGCCGACGTTGTCCTGGTAGTTGCGCAGGAGAGTCTCGCCAATGCTGTAGCCAAGATCGTTGGCCAAGTAGTAAAGGCCACCGTAACCGACGTAACCAATGTGATCGGTGTGGAAATGAGAAATCACCACGTAGTCGAGCCGGCGGCAGCCGTATTTGGCGGTAAGGACGCTATCGACGGTCCTGGCATCCTGGGTGGAATTCCAGTAGCTCTCGCCCGCGTCCAGGAGCATCAGCTTGGTGGGTGTGGCCACGATGGTAGCATCACCCTGACCTACATTGACGGAGGTGATTTCCAGGCTGGCAGGGTATCGGCAGATGGTCAAGTCCTGACCATGCTTGTTCATCAGGTCTTCCCGCTCATCCGTTCCGCATCCGGCCAACAGTAAGAATTGCATCGCCCCGAAAAGTCCGATCATCCCGATTTTATGTCTCATTTTCATAATTTCCGCCTCTTTTGACTGATGAGTCAATTCTCCGGTTTGAAGGGGGGACACTGCATGCACCGGGCCAAAGACTTCACGGCAGTCTGCGCTCATGTATCTAGCTATAATTACAGGTAAAATATAATTTGGGCCGGTGGGTCATTGTAGCTCTAGGAATACATTCACCCAAATTCAGTCTACTCCTGGGCTACAGATTTAGGCATAATTTTGAGAGGAGAGTGAAAAACCGCTGCGATCAAGTGGGGTCCCAGCTCCCGAAGTTCTTCAAGTTTCTGTGATCGTAAAGATTCCGGGTCTCCTTCATGGCTCGAGGGCTTGCATCTTCGCTTGCGGCCATGCTCTCATTTGCTTGCTTGGCAAGCAGCGCGGATTGGTACTGCTTTCCTTGCTGCTCGAGGTAGGCCGAGGTTCTACGGAATTGATCGCGGGCCGCCTGGTACTGGCCTTGGTCGCGCAGCCTGACGGCTTCGAGATTCCAGCGAACTCCCTGGTTCTGGGCCACTGCAACCATGACTCCCCGGCGTTCATGATGACGGACCTGGGTCAAGGAATCGGAAAAGGCCACGGCTATGGCTCGGCTAAGAAAGTCGGCCTGATGGGTCTTCATGTTGGTGTAGGAAAGGTCCACGGTGGCAATCTCTTGGCGGCTACCGGCGATTCCTGGCGGGACCTCAATTTCCAGCAGAAGAGAAGCCTGGTGACCACTGTAGAGACGGCTGAAATGGGCGTTTATCTGGCGGTCTTGTATGACGGCAGTTCTTGAATTGAGAACCCGTAAGGGTGTCACCCCGTCAGCGAAGCGAATTTTTACTCGGACATTCTTGGCCGCCACGGAAAGCCCGACCCCAAATTCACGTTCGAAAGCATGTTCTATGTCTTGGGCTTCTTTGATGTAGGCGTGGTTGCCTTCACTGTGCAACGCCAGTTCCGTCATCAACTCGGAGTTGTAATCCAGACCCAAGCCCATGGTGGTAACCCCGATGCCCGCCTTGCGCAAATTCGCAGCCAGGGCAGTAAATTCCGTGATGGAACTCGGCCCGACGTTGGCCAGACCGTCGGAAAGCAGAACCACCCGATTGATGCGCTCGTCATCCAGATTCTCTCTCACTTGCGAGATGCCGGCGCTCAGACCGTCATACAGGGCCGTACTGCCACTGGGCCAACACTGTCGAATGCTTTCAATGATAGGCTCCAAATCCCGCGCTTTTCTGGCCGGCACCAGTACTTGCGCCACGTCGCTGTAGGCAATGACAGAGACAATGTCTTGGGGTCTTAGTCTTTCCACCGCCATGATGGCGGCCTGCTTTGCTTGCCCGATCTTTTCTCCGCTCATGGAACCGGACTGATCCAAAACAATGGCCACGTTTATTGGCGAGCGCTCTTTTTCCTCCATCTCGAAGCCGGTGAGGTTGATCTTCAGATAGGTGGTCTGCCGCTTAGCACTCAGCAGCACCGGATGGGCCATCTCCGGGTCGATTCTCATCTTCCCGGAATAGTTAGGTGCATCTATGTCGGGTCCGGTTAGGTCACCGGCGTACTCGACGGTCGGCATGGGGGCCGGCAACGAGCTGGTGGCACTCGCACCGGACCAGGAATTACCAAGCTGACATTGACAATGCACTTGGGTAAAGCAAAGTCCGGCCAGCAGTAGTAGGCGAAGTGTCGATTTGACAGTGTTCATGGGTGAGTCTCCTAGATTGAAAAGAGATAGTTTTTCGTCTTCACCCAATCGTACTTGCTGACATTGTCGTTGAATATCGGTCAACTGCAGTAGGTAGATGATCCTAGAACGATCGTCCGATGAAAATTATTAAATTCGATGCCCATATGTACAGTATTTTCACTTTGGTAAGAATCAGGCAAACCGCCGCCATCGGTCTGGAACTTTTAGGAGGTCCGACATGAATCGACCTCTTTTGATTATCAAAAATAGAGGCCCTGAACTGTTTAGAGCGGACTACTCGATAGCTGGAAATCGTCCAGATAGAGTACGCTCGGTTCGTCTGTTGCGGTAATCCCTACAGAGAGGCGGTGGATCAGAGTGTCGTGCAGCGGAAGGTTTCGCCCGGGAGACGACATGACCTGAGTTCCATCGATCCACATCTCCGTCAACCCGTCCTCCTGCTGACTAAACACCAAATGGAGCTTGATCTCGAACCATTCCCGCAGCGGCAAGGCCGCCACTGTCTGTCGATGTTTCGGCTTGTCCAGGAACTTGAGTTCCACCAGAGGATATCCA
>JAUVBB010000047.1 GCA_030591445.1 Deltaproteobacteria bacterium
CCCAGCAAAGCCGCATTGCCCGTATGACCGTGGCCGAGGCCAAGCAATACCTCGCCCAGGGCCACTTTGCCGCCGGCTCCATGGGTCCCAAGATACAAGCCTGCATCGATTTCCTCACCGCCGGCGGCCGCGAGGCCATCATCACCGATCCCAGCCATCTGCCCGAGGCGCTAGCCAAAACCGCCGGTACCTGCATCGTACCCTAATATAGAGAACTACTAGATACCGTCGCGGGCATGCTCGAAAGGATTCACGGGGGCAGCGGGCTCGGCCGCGGGGGCCTCATCCGACGGAGGCGACGAGTCGCCAGCCGGAGGTCGATCGGGAAGCGGGAGTTGTCCGGCCTTGGTGGCCCGGATGGCTTTGAGCAACACGTCGATCTTGTCGATCCACTCGCGGGTGTCGCCAAATCGTCCGGTGCCGAAAGCCTCTGCCTTCTTGAATCGTTTAAGCGCTTGCTCCAAGGTCCGTTCGACCCCCAAATACGCTCTTTTGGCCTCGATATAATCGACGTCAGAGCGCAAAGACTTGATTTTTTCCATCTGATCGGAGTCTAAGCCGTGTAGTTTCCCCGCCCGGTTGAGATATCCTTTTCCCTGGCCGTATTGGCTGTCGTCCTGGGAGAACACCTTTTCGGTGGCCATCTCGATCAGATGCTTGCCCAGCTCCCGATTCAGAGAGGGCAAGTCGTCGAACATCAAGGGCGCGGCATGCGCCAGACTGGCCGGCAACTCAATGGGCCGATAAAGACTTAATTTTTCTGGATCTTTGGATTGATAAGGTTCTGAACCCACCGGAAAGAAAATCCCTTGCTTGATCACCAGCTGATTCCCTTCCGGGATCAGGAAGAAGCGCTTGGAATTGATCAAGCTGAGCAAATAGACGATGATCCCGGCCAAGGCTAGGACAATGAGAACTACAAACATCGCCTTGACTCCGCCACCCTTGCGCGGACGCGGCGGGGAGGGAGCCGGCACGGATTCATTGTTGTTTTCTGACATGATCTACCCCGGAAATGTTTGTATTAGGTATATGATAGAACGAAGGAAAAAGCAAAATCCTGGCCCTTAGCCGGCGATCTCCGGATGGTCATCTGGTAATTTGCCCACGAAGGGCAAATTGCGATAGCGACCCTTGAAATCGAGACCGTAGCCCACCACAAAGAGATTGGGGACAGAAAAACCAAGATAGTCAATTTGCGCCGGCACCACCCGCCGCGAGGGCTTGTCGAGCAAGGAGCAAACCTTGATGGAGCTGGCGCGACGCGCTTTCAAGTTCTCTAGCAGATACTGAACGGTCAAGCCGGTATCAACGATGTCCTCGACCACCAGCACATCTTTACCGGCAATTGGTCTTTTCAAATCAGAAGTAATCCGGATCACGCCCGTGCTCTTGGTCTGGTCACCGTAGCTCGACAAGCCAAAGAAGTCGCAAGTAATGGGCAACTCGATGTGGCGGCATAAATCAGCCATAAACAAAAAGCTGCCCTTGAGCACGCCGATCAAGACCAGCTCCCGCCCGACAAAATCTCTGCTGATACTGCGTCCTAGTTCCGCCACCCGCTTGGCAATTTCCGCCGGTGAAATAACTTCCTCGATATCCCCATACCAAGCCACCATGATTCTTATCCTCCCGAAAAATCAAGAAAGCCGAAGCTACGAAATTCAAAGCCCGAAAGTCAACCCGGTTTTTCGTTTTTTTATTGCCAAGGGTTGGGCATGGCGGGATCGCCAAGCAGGTTAAAGGTGGCCACGGCATCTTCATGGACCGGGTACAGGCCATGCAAGAGGTTCTTGGCTTGCTGCAGGGCTTGGCCCACAGTGTCGGCCGTGCCGGAGGTCAGCAGGCAAAGAGTAAGTTCGGCCAGCATCTCTACCGCCTTGCCATCGCTCAGGGAAGAAGAGGCCAATACCGAGACCGCCCCCCCACCGACGTTGGCTACATGAGCCCAAGCCAGTGACTCGCCCCAGGGGCCGGTGAAAGCACCGTCAAAGCAGGACCAGGAAAACAACAGAAAAGGAGACGGCGTGCTCAGAGTCTCGGCCAGGGCGGTGGTCATGATGGGCGGACTGGACCAGCCTTCCATATAGGCATGACCCATGAAATGAACCACGTCGAGCCCTTGGGCATAGTAGGCAAGCAATTCGTCTTGGGGTTGGAGCGACGATGAGAGGTAGAGCCGGTCGGGGATGAGTGTATCCGGCAGGCAAGTGTTAATCATCGACTCAGCCATGAATTCGAACGACCCGAGCGTACCGGCGGGCGCATCTTGATCTTGGTCGGCCACAAACAGCATACGGCCAGTGAGCGCGGGCGGTGATTGATGCCGCGCCAGGATTTTATCCACCACGGCCTCGGCTTCGGCAAGGTCCCGCACCGCCAGGCGACCGATGGCGGCCCAAGCATCCACGGAGCCCTCCGCGGTGACGTACCACACATCGGCGGCCGCCTCGAAACCCTGAGAGTGAGTCATCCAGAAAGGCGCCGGCACCCAATCACGGGCCCCACCGCCGAGGACATTGTTGCTGTCTGCCGTGGCCCCGCCCAGCAGCAAGACAAAGCTGGGCGCGACTTGCCACCGAGCCTTGGCGGTCTGCATTAACTCGCGGATGGCGCCGGCGGAGGGTCGGCCCAAGTTAAAGCTGTCGTAGATTTGTTGGGTAGTGACAATCTTAACCTTGCGACCTTGGCTACTATGATACTGCCCCATGCGCTCGGCCGCGGCCATGAAATCTGCGTGGGTCACAATCAGGTAATCCACCTCAAGATCCCTGTTGGCCAGCGGCACCGGCTGCCAAGCGCCCAGAGCGTCCGGAGTGGGCGCGGCCGCCGCGGTGGTTAACAGATATCGGTGCGGGCCGCCCTTGAGCCCGGTAGAAAGCAGACCATCGTTGAAGCGCAGGGAGAAAGTGCCATCCGGGTTCTCGCTTAGCTCGGCTCCCGTTAGACGTACCGGCTGGCCCGGATCGCTGATGTCGATCAGCATAGGGGCCGCATCGGTCAAACCATCGATGCGCAGACAGCGCCCGGCGCGGGCCTCGAAAATCATGGACTCACCCTGGGCCTTGAGCTTTCGCCCATACTGAACCCCCACCCGGTTAGCAAAGACCACATCGTGCTCTTGTCCCGGAGGAATGGTCAGTTGCACAACATTGGCTTGTTCCCGCAACTCCCATCCTGACAAACCAAAGCTGAGTTCTTGTTCGTCTCGCCCCAACCAGGTGACCACCCCCAGGTCCTTGCCATTGATCGACACCTGTAATTGGTGCTCCATGGTCTCGCCGGGAGCAGTTCCGGCCACCGCTAGCCGAAGCTGTGCTGCCCCGGGCCCCGGCTGCGGAAGATCGAAGCTGAGACTCGCCGGGGTACCGGCAAAAGCCAAGGCCCAATAGAAGGGGTCGGCACCGGGCCGGGCAATGTGGTAAACATGGTCCTCTTCCAGACGGCGCCAGTCAGCGGTCAAGTTGAATTCCTGCAAACAACCGGCGCTGGTCCGCCGCACTGCCATCGGCCGGGGCGTGCCGGCATAGGCCAGCAACACATCGGTATCGGCGTATCGATCTTTTTGCGGACGACCCACAAACCAGTAGGCACCGTTGTGAACCAGTACCGGCAAGGGACCGTCTTTGCCCTCCAGGGCCAGATTGCCGCCATCCAAACGACTGGTGTCGAGCCCGGCGGCGATCAGGTCGGATTCGGTCAATCGAAACAGGGCCTCCTGAGCCAGGCCTAGCTTTACCACCGCCGCTGGCGCGGGAGCCAAAGCCGGTGGCGTTTTGGGTTTGGGCAAAATCGTGGGCGCGGTTTTGCGACTGATCGCAGGCTGGGTCAGGTGCCTCGCCACGGTCGGCACTGGCATGTGTAGACGCGGGTTAAACCTTAATTGGCTTGCGGTCACCGGATGAATGCGACTCAGCCCCGTACTTTCCAGATCTTCGATCCAGTATCGGTCACCCGGCTGGCCTTGGGGGTCAACGAAACGATAGGCGCGGCCCATGCTGGCGTTGACCAGCCCGGGAATGAGCTGGCGGGTCAAGCGTTGCGCTTTGCCGGTCTCGTCCAGGCGATATACATAGAAACCCACGTTGTTGCGTTCGGAACCGGTCACCCAGCGCAAGGTCACGCCGTGCCGGTCGGCGCCGGCCGAGACCTGCACCATGCGCACCGCCAGCGGTTCGACATCATCGCCCACGGTGCCATCGTATTCGATGATCACCGGCTCGCCGGTGTCCGGATCGATTGGCGGTGAACTGTCTACCGTACCGGAAGGATGGCCGCTGGTGCTGGTAACCACCCCGAAAGCATCATCCTCGTGGGTCAGGCCCAGTATACTGTAGGGGATGCTGACCTCCATGAAGGTGCCATCGTAAACCATGGCCCCCACGGACCCGACCAAGGTGCCGGTGCCGTCAAACACATCTCCCGAGGTTACCTCGATGACCCGATCCAGGGGGCCATCGGTCGAGCCGTCGCCGTCAATGTCCAGGCGGATGAACACATCGACATCGTTGCCACCCACATTCTCGCGAAAATCACTTAAATACTCGATGCCCAGGTAGAGATTGCCCAGATCCCCCGAGGTATTGTCGTTGGTAATGCTAACGGCGACAATATCGGCATAAGGCGGCGGCATGTCTTTGCCTTCGTCATAGAAAGTAAACACATCGCTAGGCCAGTCGGAAGGATCGCCATCCACCGAGATGTCGGCATCCGCCCAAAGGTTGGAAGAAAGGCAAAGCACAAAGATCGTCGCCCAGCCAAGGCATCTGCTAAGTCGTTTCATGGTATCCTCCCGCCGGACGAGTGGTCCGCACAGGGTTCCCGGTTTGTTCGTTCTGTCTCTGATCTTAGCAGAAATGGACCCAAAACGGCAAACCCCCGGGGGCAAAAGTGAAAACTTGCCGACCAGTCCATACCCGGCGTAAGATTGGCTAACGCGAGGGACTCTTATGACCGAGAAGGAATTCGCCGACCTGGGCACGTCCACCGGGGGGAATCTGCCCACCGGGGCCAATACCCTTGCCTCAATGGGCGACTCCTTAGACGATGTCACCGCCACCCAGGAATTGGAGCCTGGCAGCTATATCGGCCGCTATATGATTTTGGATTTACTGGGTCATGGCGGTATGGGCATCGTCTACAAGGCCTACGATCCAAAACTCGATCGCCGGATCGCCTTGAAGTTACTGCGGGTCAAAAGTGATTCCGACCGCGAGAGCTTGGCCAACCGGGCGCGTGATCGGCTCCTGCGCGAAGCTCAAGCCTTGGCGCAACTCTCCCATCCAAACGTGGTATCGGCCTTCGATGTCGGCACCATTGACAACGATGTCTTTGTAGCCATGGAACTGGTGGAAGGCCAAACTCTCAGGGATTGGAAACTACAAACCAAACCCAGCACCCGAAAAATCGTCGAGATCATGGTTGCCGCCGGCCGCGGCATCGCCGCCGCCCACCAGGCCGGCATGATTCATCGCGACATCAAACCGGAAAACATCATCGTCGGCAACGACGGCCGGGTTCGGGTTCTCGATTTCGGCCTCGCCCGGGCCGCCTCTCTGAACGATCAACGCAAGACCACGCCGGGCATGTTCACCGACGAGGATGGCCAGGAGACCGAGTCTCAACTCCCCAAAGACATGGACAGCGTGATGCCGTCAACCGGGGGCGAGAGCCGCTTGAAAGAAAACCTGACCGTGGCAGGAGCCATCGTCGGCACCCCAGGCTACATGGCCCCCGAGCAATACCTGAAATCAGATCTGGATGAGTTAACCGATCAATACAGTTTTTGCGCAACCCTGTACGAAGTACTATACGGCCGGCGGCCGGTGCGCGCGAAAAAATACAAAGAGCTGAAATTAAAAGTAACCACCGGCAGGCTCGATCCGCCCCCGGACGATGTAAAAATCCCTGCCCGGCTGCGAAAAATCGTGCTGCGCGGTCTGTCGGTATCCAAGGAAGATCGCTTTGGCTCCATGGAGTTTCTGCTGCTGGCGCTTTCCAAAGATCCGCGCGTGTTCTGGCGCCGGGCCATCGCCTTGACCACTGTTTTTCTTATGGTCAGCGTAAGCTTTGTCGGCGCCGCGGTTTGGCAGGCCCAGAAACAGCGATTGTGCCAAGAGGCAAACAAACACCTGAAGCAAGTATGGGATGACCCCACCCGACAGACAGTCCGGGCCGCCTTTCTGGAGACCGGTCGTAAATACGCTCTCGACACCTTCCAGAAGGTGGGCGAGTCGCTTGATAGCCGAGCCGCCGCCTGGGTGGCTATGCGCACCGACGCCTGTGAAGCCACTCACCTGCGCGGTGATCAATCGCAACAGCTGTTAGACAAGCGCATGCAGTGTCTCGATCGCCGCCTGAGTGAAATGCGCGCCTTGACCGAACTGTTTGCCGGCAAGGCCGACGCCCACGTAGTCGATGAGGCGGTGCACGCGGTCTTGGCCCTAACCAGCCTGGAGGGCTGCGCCGACGTGGAAGCACTTAGCGCCGCCGTGCCGCCACCGGAAGATGGTGCCGTGCGCGCCAAAGTAGAACTCCTCCACGACAGGCTTGCCGAAGCCACTGCGCTTCAGTTGGCGGGCAAATATCGAGAGAGCCTGGAGATGACCCGCAAGATTGTGGATCAATCCGCGCAAATCAACTACCTGCCCATTCGGGGCAAGGCCTTGGCACGACTTGGCTGGCTGCAAGCCCGAACCGGTGATCTCAAACAGGCAGAGGCCAGTCTCTATCAAGTCATCCAGATTGCCGCCGAAGCCAAAGATGATCAGCTCTTTGCTTCCGCCGCCCTGCACCTGGGATATGTCCTGGGCACGCTGCAAGCGCGCTACCCCGAAGCCCTGGCGATCGGCCGTTTGGTCAAGGCCGTGGTGGCTCGGGCCGGCAATCGCCCGGTGATGTTGGCCGATTCGCTTACCAACACCGGCTACATCCTGCTGCGCCAAGGGAATCTCGAAGATGCCAAGGCTTCTTTCGATCAGGCCCTGACCCTGCTCGAACCAAGCTCTGAACTCAATCGTCTCAAGTTTGCCCACACCCTCAATCTCATCGGCAATGTCCTGGTCGAACAGAACAACCCGGTCGAGGCCCGCAAGGTGCTGGAGCGATCTTTGGTCATTTTGCAAGAATCCCTGGGTTCTGATCACCCTCGGATTGCTACCGCGCTCAACAACTTGGGTAATGTCTTGGTCTCGCAGGGCAAGAATCATGTGGCCCGGCAATACTTCGAAAGAGCCCTGGCCATCTGGGAAGACACCTTCGGTCCCGATCATCCCAAGGTGGCCATCGCCCTGAACAACCTGGGTGACATCGTCTCCCGGCAGGCCTCCTGCCGCGAGGCCAGTCACTATTACAGCCGCGCTCTGAAAATATGGCAGGACAAATTGGGCCCGGATCATCCTTACGTTGGCCACGCCCTGACCGGACTGGGCCGATGCTTGGTAGAGTTGGAAAAGTACCAAGAGGCAAAACCCTTGCTTGAGCGCGCCTTGGTCATGCGCAGCAAGAACCCCCGTTCCTCGGCTCTGCCCCTCCTTAGGTTCTCCCTGGCCCGGGCCGTTTGGCAAACAGACAAAGACCGGCAAAGGAGTAGATCCCTCGCCCAACAAGCGCGCGACTCCTTGGCCCAAAAAGAGGACAAAGAAGATGTCGACTTACGTGGACAAATCGACATCTGGCTGGCAAAACACAAGTAGGCAAAAAAAGCGCCCGTTTTCGGCAGCAACATTGACAACAACTTGAAACTGAAGTACATTTCAATGGTGAACACGACATCAACCGGGGATGTAAGGTATCAGCACTCTGATGGAATTGCCTCCAGAAGAGTAGAGGACGAGGTCTTGCTCGTTCCTATCCGGACCGATCCGCGACAAAAACTGGGGGTATACACCCTGAACCGAGTAGGTGCCGTGGTTTGGGAGTTATTAGATGGTCTGCGGAGCGTAAGCCAAGTCGCCGAAAACCTATGCCAACGATTCGAAATTGACCAGCAGATCGCACGCCGGGACACGGAAACTTTCTGCCAGGCGCTGTTGTCTTTTGGTGCCATCGAATTGGTCTCGGCGGGTGAAACGAAGCCGTCATGAATATCTGCGCTAGGAGCCCCGAAAACTTCCGCGCCCATCTACGCGATCAATTGGCAACCAAACGCTTTCCGCTTTCCGGCACCTTTGAACTTACCTGGAACTGTAACTTTCGCTGTGCCCACTGCTATCTGCAAGACCGGCCGCCGGAAGCAAACGCGCTCAGCCTTTCGTCGATTCGCACCGTGCTCGATCAACTGGCTGACAGCGGTTGTTTGGGCATCAGCCTGACCGGCGGAGAACCGTTGCTGCACCCCGACTTTTCCGCCATCTTGCGCCATGCCGTACGCCGCGGGTTTCTGGTGACGGTTTTTTCCAACGCCAGTCTGGTCGACCAAGAGCAAGCAAAAGTGTTGGCCGATCATCCGCCCCGCTGCATCGAGGTATCATTGTATGGCGGTGATGAATCGTCCTATCGAGCGGTCACCGGCTCGGGTAAAAACTTTGCCCGGGTGCTTGCCGGCATAGAGCATTTACAAGCCCAGAATCTAACCGTCATGCTCAAGGCAATGATCTTGCGTCCGCTGCTGGGGCAAATAGATCGCATGCGGGAGTTGGCGCAATCTTTCGGATTAAGCATCCGTTTCGATCCTGGGGTAGACCCAACGCTAGGCGGAGATCGCAAGCCTTTGCAACTTCGGGTACGCCCCGATCAAGCCATCGATATTGAGTTGCAAGAGCCCAACCGCCGGCGCAAGTTACACGACTACGATCGACCGTGGCGCACGCAGCCGGCTACGCCCAGTAAATTCGCCTGCGGCGCCGGCTTGTCTTCTTTCCACATCGATCCCGCCGGTCGCTTGATGCCTTGTCTGTTGCTGCGCAAACCAGCCTTGGATCTTACCACCCAAGGATTTGCCCATGCTTGGTCGCTGCTGGGCGAATCACCAGGGCCAAAATATCCGGCCGGCTCGCCTTGCCAACAATGCGACCTGGGACACCTATGTAACTATTGTCCGGGACTGGCCGAGTTGGGAGAAGATCCAAGCGCGGACGGTTTTTATTGCCAAGTGACCCGGGCCCGGGCAGAATCCATTCGAAGCCAAAAAACCCAGTCGGAGAACTTCCATGTCGGATGCTGAGCCTAAAAAAAATACCGACAAGCCTACCCCCCCGGGGCGTGAAGTTTACGAAGCGCCGACTGTGACCTACACCGAAATATCGGCCAACGAAGCTTTGATGGGCATTTGCAAGGGCGGTCTCGGCATGGGACCTTATGGTCCTGGTTGTCCGGGCGGTTGCAGCGGAGGGGGAAGCTGAACCCAGTACTTTCGATCGGCGGCATTCCCATTGCCATAGAGGGAGAAGCACGGAGCCGGGTGCCCGCAAATCTTCACCCTTTTCTCATCCAAAGTGCTGCGCCACTGGCCCGCTGCCATGGGCATCGAGGAAAAATTGCCCCCTTGGCCGATGGCCAACTGCGGTTCGACTCAAATGGCGTGTGGCGGGTTGACCAAACCGATAATGGCATTCGCCTGGTTTTGCGCAACGGGCCGCATCCCGGGCGCCCCTACCACGTGCTCGATTTGGACCAAGACTTGCGGCAAGGCCAGATTTGGCTGGACCCAGACGGACTCACCGATGGGCCGGATCCTTTCTTACTCCGGGAGCCCCTTCATGAGTTGTGGACTTCATTTTTGCTTATGCGCGGCATGGGTTTGTTGGTACATGGCTGCGGATTGCTGGTGGACGGCCGCGTCCACATCTTCGTAGGCGAGTCCGGCGCCGGCAAAAGTACGCTGGCTCGTGTCTTCGCGCAATGCCAGGCCGGTATTATCTTGTCCGACGATCGACTCATCCTGCGCCCCTCCCCCATGGGCTTTGAAGTATTCGGCACTCCTTGGCACGGGGAGGCGCCCTTTGCTTCCCCCGCCAGCGGGTCGCTGGCCACGGTGAACTTTCTGCACCAGGCCGCCAAAACCAAGTTGCTAAACAGTCCCCCGGATGGGTCTGCCTTACGCCTCATGCAAGTTTGCTTTATTGCCGGCTGGCCCCGGAACGGTCTGGATTACGTCCTCGGCTGTTGTACGGACATCGCTCGCACCGTGCGCTGCCGTCAATTGCATTTCACTCCCGACGCTTCCGTCCTGGATGTGGCGTTGCCATGAAGCCTGCCGCCCGCACCACCGACATGAGTGCCGAGGCGCTCTGGTCACTGGCCCAAGAAGTACTCGACCAAGACGGCCTGTTCGAATTCGTGGCCATGGGTCATTCCATGTATCCCGCCATCGCCGATGGCGACAAAGTCACGCTCCGCCGGCCCAAGGCCGATGAACCACGTATCGGCCAAGTCCTGTTCGTCGAGACCGCGGACGGCCCCCGCCTGCATCGATTGATCGACCAGGCCCAAGATCAGGACGGCAAGCTCTACCTGGTCCGAGGCGATGCCCAAGCCGCGGCGGCCGACAAAGTTCGGCCGCCGGCACTCGCTGGCCTGGTCATGCGCATTCGCCGACCCTGGCAGCGCTGGCTATCTCCTGGTTTCTGGCGCCGCTTGATCGCCTATAAAATCTCTCACCCCAGAACAAGTTTACGGGGTTGACCTATTTTGTGGCTCTCCCTATAATGCGACCGGGAGTTCAAGTGGTGCGCACCTTTATTCTTTTTCTTTTTCTCAGTTGGCCGGCCTCCGGGTGGGGACAAACGGTGGTGGAGATGAGTTTGCCCACCGGCATCGAGATTCTGCAAAGCAACGGAATGGAAAAAGGCGTGCTATTTTTGAGTCGGCTGGCCAACAACTATAAGAACTACAGCAACGTGCGCGTTCAATCGAACTGGAACGAGACATCCCTGGGTACTTTGGCCAAGGCCCTGCGGACCGATTTCGACGGCAGCGGCGATGCCTACATCCCGGATTTGACCATCTGGTCGGTGCAAGGCACCTCGGGCGCCAAGATGTTGTTGGTAGCCTCTCTCATCGATCGCAATGCGGTGTTGATCAGTACCAAACTCAATCACATCAAGGGCATGATTGCCGCGGAGATCCTCGAAGGTGTCCGCCAGGGAAGAATCTCGTTGACCAAAGCCAAAGCCCTGGCCAAGGCGACGGGCATCGAGATGCAAGTCCAGGAAAATGAATTTGGCGAAGCCCTCATTTCTTTCTTTGGGCACGACAACAACCGTGATGCCATCGTCGGCAAGTTGGTTGTAGTCGATCCTCCCGATCTCGTCTGGAACTGAGAGCCGGATCGAATGATCAGGTCCCTATTCTGGCTGGCAAATCTCCTGCTGGGAATCGCCTTTGCCATAAGCGCCCAGGCCGCGCCACCACAACCCGATCCGGTTGACTCTTTGTTACAACGGCTCGAACAGTCTGCGCCCGGAATGAAGACCGCCGTGGACCTGTGGCAATTGATGGACCTGGAAGGTGCGGTCTCTGCCCAAACGCGCCAGCGTATCCTGGCGGTGTTGACCAGATTGTCCACGCATCCGCAAACACCCCTGGCCGTGCGGCGCCTGGCCATCAGAATGCGAGCCGAGCGACTACGAAGCGCCGGACAAGACGCCGCCGCCGACCGCGCCTGGAGACAGCTGGGGCCGCTTAAGCAGTGGTGGCTCATCGGTCCCTTGCCGCCCGACAGCCAGCGGCCGGACGCCCCCATCCGGCTTGATCGGCAATGGCCAGGAAAAACCGGGTCGGTAAGCTGGCGCGCTCTGCCGATGAGCTCCCCCGATGGCCGCGTACTTTTTCACTCCCTGTTTCGGCCACGCGATCACGCCACCGCCTTTGCTCTGACCACCTTTGCCCTGCCTCGCACCATGCCCGTCAGGATTCATCTGGGCTGTGATGACGGCTGCCAGCTTTGGGTCGATGACACCCTGCTGCTGACCGACGCCGGACCGCACGAACTGGCACCGGATCAGCACCAGCTCGAGGTCCGTTTGGCCAAGGGAAGCCATAGGATTCTGGTCAAAGTAACGCAGGACAGTGGCGCTTGGGGCTTTGTGCTTGGTCTGAGTGACCGGCGGGGAAAGGCCATCGCTGGCATCCAAGAGTTTAGCCTGGCCAAAGATCTGAACACCGCGCTGACCAAGTCGATGCCGAAGCTAGCCAGCAAGACTAGGTCTTTGCCCACCTTGGCCTCCTGGTTCCAACAGCAGGCACTGAAGAATCCCTTGCCAACGCATGCCTTGGCCGAAGCAGCGCTGGCTTTGAGCCGAACTCACCTTGGCAACGCTCGCCAGAAGCAAGTCGAGCATCTGCTGCGGCGGGCGGCTGAGCACTGTCACGGAAACCAAGCCGGTGACGGCGAGACCCTCTTGATGTTGGCGAAGTTAAGTGAAGATGGAAATTTTGCCGATCAACTTCGGCAACGGGCAAGTCTCATTCCGGCTACCCGGACCCAGGCCTGGAGCGAATTGGGTACCGCCTACCAGATTCGCAATCAGGGACTGGCGGCCCTGGGTGCTTTTGCCCAGGCCCTGGCCATGAATCCCAAGCACCTGCCCAGTCAGCTGGGCCAAGCAGAGTTATTTCAGTCTTTCGGCTTGCACAGCTGGGCCGAATCCGCCCTGGAGAAGATCTTGGCCGGCCAGCCCACCGTGACCGACGCCCTGCTGGTGGCAGCCAATCACCACCGACACCAAGGGCACCTGCGCAAAGCGCACGCGCTGTTTTCCCAATTGGTGCGACTGCAAGTCGATGACCGACATGCCTTGCGTGCTCTTTTCGACTTGGCTGTGCTCCGCGGTGATCTGGACAACGCGCTGAGCTGGCTCGATCGGATCATGGCGCGCTCTCCCTGGCGCACCAAGATTTGGCTAGAAAAAGGAGATCTGCTGCTCCACAATGGTCGCAGCCACGAAGCCCTCGCCGCCTATCGACGCGCGCGCGAAATCTGCCCTCAGGAGCCAAGTTTCCTGGTGCGTGAGGGCCTGGCGCTTCAGGCCATGGATCGGCCCGATCTAAGCATCGAACGCTGGACCCAAGCGCTGGCCCTATCACCGCAGGATCAAGACCTACGCCGGCACCTGGAGTCCCTCCAGCAGCCCGTCTCTGCCTTTTACCAGGCCTGGGTTCAAGATCCACAAAAACTCGCCCAACTGGCCATCCCCGTCAATGTCGATGCCGATGCCCAGCGCTTGGCCGATATCACGGTGGTCCGCCTGCATGCCAATGGCGCGGCCTCCCGCTATCGGCAACAGATCCTGCGGGTCATAAATCACCGCGGTGCCAACCGATCTCGTACTTTTCGCATCGATTACGCACCCGGACGGCAACAAGTACGGATCTTGCGCACCCGCGTCTGGCGAGCCCAGGATCAAATCGACGAGCGAGTACTGGTCTCCGACGAGGGTATTTCCGAGCCGTGGTACAACTTGTATTACGATATCCATCGCCGGGAGATCACTTTCCCCACCCTGCATTCCGGTGACCTGATTGAGTTCTCCTATCGACTGGATGACATTGGCCGCCAATCCATATGGGACAAAGCCTTCGGCGATTTGGCCCCTTTTCAGTTTGCCGAACCGACTCACCTGGTAAGCTATGTCTTGTTGGCGCCCCCAGACTTGCCCTTATTTTTCAACATGGACCCACAGCAAGACCGGCGAGCGGATCAAAGCAGTTACCTTTGGACCAGGGAAAATATTGCCGGCATCGTAGCCGAGCCCGACATGCCGGGTTTTACCGAGTCTTTTTCTTTCTTGCATCTGTCAACGCAAACAAGCTGGTCTCAATTGGCAAAGTGGTACGCCGACCGCCTCCAGGATCAAATCATCGCCAGCCCTGAAATCAAGCAGCTGGCCGCTCGCTTGGTCGCAAACCTGCCCCGGGAACAAGATCGTATTCGGGCAATTTACCGTTATGTATCTGACCAGACCCGCTACGTGGGTTTGGAATTCGGCATTCACAGCTACATTCCTTATCCGGTGTCACAAGTCTTAACCCGCAAATTCGGCGACTGCAAAGACAAGGCTGCTTTGCTGGTGGCCCTATTCGGCGAAGTGGGCATCCGGGCTCATCTGGCATTGGTGCGCACGCGTAGTTTCGGTGACATTGCCCCTGCGCCCGCTTCGTTAGAGATCTTCGATCATGCCGTATGTGTGCTGCCCGATCACGGCTTGTGGCTGGATGCCACCGTGGCCTTTCATGACATCACCGATCTTCCCGCCCAGGATCAAGACTGCCCGGCTCTGGTCATTGGCCCGGACACCACTGGCCTCACCCAGACCCCAAAATCGACCACCGCTAAAAACCTTACCGACATTTCACTTGCTATCCAGTCGCAGCCCACCGGCCAGGCCAAGGTCCAGGTCAAAATGACCGTCACCGGATCGTTGGCCCCGGGCATGCGCAACCGCTTGACTGGGATTTCGACCGACAAAGAACTGTTTGCCCAATCCCTGGCCCAGTTGTTTCCCACTGCCGAAGTGGAATCCATCACGGTCGAGAACTTGGCGCGACCCGACTTGCCTTTGCGCTTGCTGGCCGATCTGCTTATCGACTCTTTAACCCGACCAGCAAGCCAGGGTTTCGAACTCCCGGCCTTGGGGCGAACTACCTTCTACCGGAACCATCTGGCCACTTGGGTTCACCGCCAGCATGACTTGGCCCTGACGCCACCCTGGACCGTGCGCTGGCGCGTCCGACACCAGCCGCCGAAGGGCTACCAACTGGTGGAGTCCGCGGCCCGATCGGCCCCGCAAAGCCCTTTCGGCCATGCCCGTCTGCGGGTCGATGTCCAGAAAAACATGGTTACCGTGCAGGCAGAGTTTCAGGTTCGCAAGCGGCGCATCGCGGCCGACGCCTACCCTCGCTTCCGTCAATTCCTGACCGACGCCGACCTTTTGTTCGGTCAGTACTTGTACTTCAAGGGAGGCAAACGTGCCGGAAGTTAACCTGCGACGGGGCTTGGCCTGTTTGGCCGGCACGCTGCTGGCTTTGGTGATTGCCGGCTGCCCACCGAGACCCGCTGTCCGGCCAGTGCCTCAGCTAGGAACGGAACAAGAACAAATCTTATTGACGAAAACACCCCAATCAGCCACGGAGCATCTCGCCAAAGGCTGGGCACTTTTTCTGCGTCGAAACCAGCTCGAGGCGGCCCAAGCGGAACTGCTTCTGGCCCAACAAGGTCTGGGTCCCGGCCAGGGGGTCCAACGCGCGCTAGCCGGTCTGGGCGCAGGCCTCATTGCTTTGCTCCAATCCGACTTTGCCTCCGCCCTGGACTTTTTTATGGGGGCGGCAAACACCCGGCCGATTAGCATTCCAGCCCTGGTGGCTGCCTACCAGGCCCAGGAAGTCGCCCATCAAGTGCCCATGGGCCATGAACGGATGTCCAAGCAAATCCAAACCCTGCTGACTCACTTGCAGAGTGCGCCTCTCGATCCGACCGCAATGGCCTTGTTGCGGGTATTGCAAGACATGCGCCGGGAAGGGGCCCGTCGGCAAGGACACTGGCAACAGGCCCTGGCAATCGAAAAGGAAATGGGCGTCCCCAACTGCTTGCGCACCCAGGGCCCCTTCGGTCACCATGCGCTTGCTGATTTTGATCATGCCTTCGGCCCGGAACTTGGCTCGTTTCAAGCCGGCCCGCCGCTGGTGCCCCGCTGGCCAGACCTCGGCCGCACGGTGTTTGGCCAAGGTACCCAGCCGGGCCTGTACTATGCAGAAGCATATTTTTTTGTTCCCGACCCAGGTCCAAGCGGCACTGCCGAACTGGCCTTGCGCCTGGAAAGTGACGACTCCTGGTCGGTCTATGTCGACGGCACCGCGTTGCCAAGCCACCGGGCCCACCAAACTCGTCTGCCCCGGGCAAGGTGGCTGGCCTTCAAAGCTGACGGCGGCTGGCATCGTCTGCTGGTCAAGCTCTCCTTGCTCAGCGATCATGGTCAGTTGGGAATCGAGCTAATCCAAAGGGATGACCCCCGGGCACGCCTTTCTTGGTGGTCGGCCAGCCAATGCCGATCACAAGAGAAAATACCCGCGCAGACATTGCCACCGCGACGAATCCAGGTAGACAATCTCGTCTCCGCGACCCAGACCATGGTCGCCCAGGCCGAATCTCAGCCCCACGATCCGCTGCTGCCCCTGTTGGCGGCATTGCTCAACTGGCAGGATGGCGCGCACACGGCGGCCCGGCGCCAGTTGAACACGACCTTGCAGCGAGCCCCTGGATTTGCCTTGGCCCACTACTTACTGGGCCTATTGATTGGCGAGGATGGCAGCGTGCCGCTCGGCATCGACGCGGCCAGAAGCCGGGACCATCTCCAGCAAGCCTTGGCCAAGTGTCCAGCGGCAACGCTCATCCAGTTCAGAAAGGCCTGGCTGGATCACAGGCAGGGTCAACACCAGCAGGCGCTCGCGGTTCTGGACCGGCTCGAGAGCCAACAGCCGGGCGTATTCTTGTGGCCCTACCATCGTGCCTTGATATTCGCCAAATTGGGCTGGACATGGGAAGAAGGCAAAGCCCTTCGACAAGCCTTGCAAATCCTGCCCACCCACGCCGACGCCTTGACCCGATCGCTGCGCCGGGCCCGGCAAATGCAGGCCGGTGACGAAGCGATTCGATGGGCTGAAAAACTTGCCCAGTTGGGCAGGTGGGATGACTTGCCCAGCCTCTATCAGGAGCGAGAACAAAGCGACAAAGCGCAGCGCCTGTTGCAGGCTTCTATGCAACGCTTTCCCTCCCGCTGGCGGGCACGCACCGCCTTGACCGATTTGCTGATCGGTCAAGGCAACTACCGCCAGGCGCTAAAGACTATCACCGCCGCGGACGAGATTGCCCCAGGGCATCCGGAAATACTGGAACGGCTCGCCGAAATCCATGCCCGCCTGGGCCAGGGAGCCAAGGCTAGCCAGGTGCGCAATGAGATGGCCCGCACCATGCCCTGGAACATAAAAAATCGCCAAGCCCTCCAGGCAATGACTGGCACCCAGAACCTGCGCCTGGCGGGAGAAAGAAACCTGCGGGCAGAAGACTTGATTCGCCAGTATCGGGCATCGAAATTCAAGCCCGGCGGGCATGCGGTGCTGGTTCTCGATCAGACGGCGGTGGAAGTCAACGCGGCGGGCGCTTATCTACAACATGTACACATCCTGGCGCAAGTCCTGTCCGCGGAAGGGATCGACCGTTGGGGTGAAATCGACTTCATCCCCAGCCACGCTTTCGTCGAACAGGTCCGTACCATCAAGACCGATGGCCAAAGTCTGGCGGCCGAACCCATCGCCGGCAAAGACACCATCTCTTTGCGAGGTTTGCAAGAAGGCGACTTCGTCGAGATCTCCTATTTCGCCGGCTATCGCGGCCCGGATGGTGAATGGACCAATGGGCAATGGCTCGGCCATCGTCACTACCGTCGCGCCGGGCTCACCCCAACCTTTCTTTCCCTTTATTCGGTGGCAGCCCCCCCCCAGACCATGCACATGGATGTACACGGTCCAGGGCCAGAGCCACAGCGTAGCACCGACCAGGGGCGGTCGGTTTTGACCTGGACCCTATCCGAGGCTGTCCCTCTGCCCCGCGAAGCCAATTCGCCGCCGGCTGACGAGTTCACACCTTTCGTCCAACTTGGCTTCGGCACCGACTGGACCCACTATCGTGGGCGTTTACGAGCCGAGTTGGATCTGGCCTCCCGTTCCGATCCCGATCAAAGAAAACTCTTGCGCGAAATTCTGTCCGGCACTACCAGCCGCGAGCAAGAACTTCGTCAGATCTTTCGTTGGATTTGCGCCCACATTCGCCAGAGCCGTTCGCTGGATGATTTTTCCGAACCGGCTGCGCACACCCTGGCGCGCCGAGAAGGAAACCGCTTGGTGTTGCTGGTCTCCCTGCTACGCCTGCATGGGATGAGACCCCATGTGTACTTGGCCCGGACCGTCGCTGACGCCCAGGTCGACTACCGATTTCCCAACCCGGACACTTTTCGTCACGGCCTGGTGGCAGTGGCCGGTTTGGATGCAAACTCGCTTCTCTGGATGGATCCAGCCGAAAAGTCCAATGCCTTCAATGTCCTGTACCCCTTCCTGCAGGGAGCGGATGCCATTGAGCTCACGACCAATTCTGCCGCCGATCCCTTCGTCCGCTTGCCAAAAAACAAGGCCTGGTCCTCTACCCGAACCATCCATTTGAATCTATCCTTGGACGAAGCCGGCATGCTTAGCGGCGAAGGAATCGAGCGCATCCCCAATGCGGAAGCGGTTGCCTACCGCGATCTACTCGGCGCCATGAATCCGACGGAGCGCCATCAGGCCCTGCAGGCAGGACTCAGTGCCTATTTTGCCGGGGCGGCCTTGGACGAATATCACATCGAGGCCCTTAACGATCCCGATCAAAATTTGATTCTTAGCTATCAATTCCGGGTTCCTTTCTTTGCCAGTCGCCGAAACAACTCTTTGCTGTTGCGAGGCGGTTTTTACCCCTACCGCCTGCGCCAAAGCTTGGCGCCGGCAGCTTCTCGGTCCACGCCCCTGCTCTTAGGAGACGAGGCGCGCACTGCCACTCATATTCGCCTCTCCATCCCACCGGGGGCATCAGCAGTCTTGCCCACGGCCGCCACCCTCCAATCGCCGCTCGGACATTTTGCTTATGCCGCCCGAGAAGAAGGGCAGCACTTGGTCATCGACAAATCACTCTTGATTCGGTCTGGACGCGTTCCGGCCGCCGCTTACCCTGATTTCAAGGAGTTCTGCCAAGGCATCGACCGAAAAGACAGAGAAGAAATCATCATTCACCTGTCAGCGAAGTAAGCGCAGCCGGTCGCCATTTTATCTTGCCTTTTGGCAATGCGCCAAGTACCTTAACTGTATTCTTTTTCACAAACGGACCGGAGAAAAACCATGTTGGCAAGAGCATATATCCTCATTGAAGGCGCGGCGGGCACCATCCCGAGCATCTTGCAGAAAGTCTCTGCCATCGAAGGCGTAACCAATGCCCACGCAGTAACGGGCCAATTCGATATGATTGCTTTGGTGGAAGCAGAAGACGTAAATGCCGTGGGTAAAATCAGTTACTCGCATATTCAGATGATCGAAGGCGTCATCCGCACCATCACCTGCAACGTCATTGAGCTTGGCTAGCCTATCCGCAGTTGTTCACAGCTCAGGCTACTGGCGCGGTCGCTTCAAATAGGGGCGTACGATGCGCAGGAAGTGCTCGCGCAATGCTTTGCCATCGCCATTGATCGGTCGTAAAATCTCGGCCAATTCGTAGCGCCCATGAAGATAAAACCAAGTCGAAAAATGGTTGGCCTGGCCGTGATGGAGAAAACTATCGAGAGGCACCCGTTTGACCTCAGCCAACAAGTTCTGCAGGTTGCCGGCACGGCCCACTTCGGTGCCATCCGGCAAGCGAAAAATAAAATCGCCAAAACCGAAATAGTCTAGCAGGATTCGACGAATCTTTATCAGCAGACCTTCCGAGTCCTTGCGCACAAAGAAAGCGTTGGCTCGGTGTATCTCCTCTTTCATCTCCGCCTGGGCAGTTTGAATAATCACGGGCAAATGGGGAATTTCCCGCTTTACGGCCAAGGCCAGCGCCAGGCCAGCACCCGGATCGATTTTTCCGCCGGCAGGAAACTGCAAATCGCTAATGATGCCAATCAGGTTCTGTCCGAACCGGCGAAAAAACTCAGTTGCTTCTTCCTGCGTCTCGGCCAACAGCAACTTGGGCATCTGCCAGATGCGCCGGGCCCTTTCTTCGGCAGAAGCATCCTCTGGAATCAAGGCCAGCGATCGCTCTCGCAGTTCTCGATGGATCATGACCAGGTAGTGAGAAAAAAAGCTGGCTTCGTCTTCCACCAACAGAATGCAGCGGACATTTTTTTGCAGAATATGCTTCTCGGCATTGACATGGTCTTCGACCAACTGCAGCACCGAGTGAATCAAATCGGGATTGCCGTACCAGGAGAAAATGCGGTCCACATCCTGCCGTTCGGGAATGGCCAGTTGACTGCGGCCAAACATTTCGTTGCCTGTCACCAGCACCACAATTAAGTTCGGGAGCAGTTGCTTGGCCCGACGGGAGAGCTCGAAACCAGTCATGTCGGACAACTGGTAGTCCGCGATCAAGAGGTCCATGGGCTCGCGGGCCAGGATCTCAAGCGCCTGTTGTCCGGATGTGACCATGTAACAGCCAGGCAAGGCCCCTAAGCCCGCTTCGCGACACGCCGGCGACACCACTCCCGGGGCCCGAAAACCCGCCTCTAGGAAAATGTGGGCGTCATACATGGACCCGGCGAGAACCATGCAGGTCACCCGCCAGCGATCCCATCCGTCCATTTCCGGCGCGCACGATGTGCTCTCGACACCCATGCGAACGTGGCCCTCCTTGTGGTAGCGCAAAGAATACTTTATCACAGCCCAGAACGGTATCACAATTTTGCCACCGGAGAAAAAGATGCAAATTTTGGTATCGCTGGCCCCGGTAGCCTGCTAAAGTCAGCTTCGGCGCAAGCGCGAAGCGGGAGGTTCAAGTGCATAGAATACAAGCAATTATGTTCATCCTGGCGATGGGCTTGCTGTCCCTCGGCTGTAGCGATGAGCTGCAAGGGGAAGAAATTTTATGCGATTGGTTCAGCGAGGACAACTGCTGGAAACAAAGCCTGGAAGCAGCCTCGGCCTGCGCTCA
The DNA here is from genome assembly GCA_030591445.1 of Deltaproteobacteria bacterium. Taxonomy (GTDB): domain Bacteria; phylum Myxococcota; class B64-G9; order B64-G9; family B64-G9; genus JAUVBB01. The sequence goes on from JAUVBB010000047.1 coordinate 20,648, forward strand.
TGATCCCGCGCTCGAAGAGGGAGTCCTGACCGCAGACGGCAAGAGCTGTCACTTTGTCGACGGGACCACGATTTCTTTCCGTAATCCGTTGGATTTGCAATCGATGACTACGCATCTCTGGGATTTTAAGATCGAACGCGACCAGAGTTTCTGTTTGTCCTTTTCCGAACCCTCCTTGGAAAAACGAATCCTGGAGACATCCCTGGGGATCTATGTGGAAGAGCTCATGAACATGGGCCTGCAAATCACTTGCCCTGACCAACAGAAATACAAAGTACTCCTTGCCCCCCAACTTTCCACCTGCGACAACCCGGATAAAATCCTACCTGGCCTTAGCATCGATTGGTCGGATACGGCTATCCGCTTTGCCTTCACCGGTGGCGAAGACGGTAAGCTGACTCTCTTTTCTTGCCTGCTAGAGTAATGGCCAACTGCTTGGCTGCTTAGCGGGTAATACCTCGCGGCGAATCGCGCAAGAAAGTAGACAATACGCCGGCGGGAGGGCAGGTGGGCAGGATCTCACGATCGATACGGTCGGCCGCCTCTGCAACCAGGCAGCCAGATTGAAAAGCCAGACGATAGGCTCGCCGTAGGGCCTTGATCTCGTCTTCCCCAAAGCCACGCCGGCTCAGCCCGACACTGTTTAGGCCATGTAGCTTGGCCCGATTGCCGGTTGCCTTGCAGAAAGGCGGTACATCCATCACCACCACCGTACCGCCACCTACGAAGGCATGGGGGCCAATGCGCACAAACTGGTGAACGGCAGAGCAACCACCAATCACGGCGTACTCGCCCAACTGCACGTGTCCGGCCAGTTGTACGCAATTGGCCAAAACCACCCGATCGCCCAAGTCGTTGTCATGAGCCACATGGGTATAGGCCATCAAAAAGACGTCGGAACCAATACGGGTTACGCCTTTTCCTTGGGGCGTACCGCGATGGACGGTAACAAACTCCCGCACCAGGTTTCGATCGCCAAGCTCCAGGCGGGTAGGTTCGTTTTCATATTTCAAATCCTGCGGAGCGGTACCCAGCACCGCATGCGGAAACACCCGGTTGTCCGCTCCCATGGTCAAGTGACCATCGAGCACTGCGTAAGGTCCGATCACACTGCGGGCGCCGATGCACACGTGCGGACCCACCACCGCGCCTGGACCCACCTCCACATCCGAGGCAAGTTCAGCCCGCGGGTCCACCACCGCGGTAGCGTGTATTTGGGTCACTTCTTTTCTCCTTGATTGCTCGCGGTTTTGTGCTTTGCCGGCTTGCGTAGTCGCCATTGCTGGCGCAACCACTGGCGGACCGGAATCGCTGGGAACCCGGCCACCCGCTCGCCGGCTGCTACCGCGGAGGTCACGCCTGCCTTACCACCAATTTGGGCCCGCGCACCCACCTTCACGTGATCGGCCACCCCGGCCTGACCGCCCATCACCACGGCATCACCAATCTCCACGCTGCCCGCCAAACCTACCTGGGCGGCAATGAGCACATGCTTGCCAATCTGTACGTTGTGTCCCACCTGTACCAGGTTGTCGATCTTGCTGCCCCGGCCAATGCGGGTAACACCCAGCGTCGCCCGATCTACGGTCGAATTGGCGCCTATCTCCACGTCGTCTTCGATCACAACCGTGCCCACCTGGGGAATCGACAGGGGGCCGTCGGGTCCAACTGCCACGCCAAAACCGCGCGCGCCAATGACCACCCCACTGGCCAAATGAACTCGATCGCCCAAACGACAGCCCTTACGTACCACACAATTGGCGCCCAAGCGGCAGGCTGCGCCCACCACTACCTCCGGTCCCAGCACCACGCCAGATTCGACCAGCGTGCCTGCCCCCACGATGGTTCCGGGACCGACACAGGCCCCCGGCTCTATCCGGGCTTGGGCATGCACCTCGGCGCTGGCGTCCACCAAGGCACCGGGGCACACGCCTGGCTTAATAAGCGCCGGCGGATACAAGATGGCCAAAGTTTGCGCCATGGCCAAACGTGGTTCCTTGACCAGCAGGACACTGCCGGGGGCTTCTTCGGCCCAGCTAGCCCTGGCGGCCGGGATCAGCACCGCGGCGGCCCGCGTCTGGCGAAGAGCGGATAGATGGCGACGGTCGAGACAAAGAGACAAGTCGCCCCCGCAAGCCTCTGCCAGGGTGGCCATGGCCGATACCTGGGCATCGCTGCCCTTGAGTTCGGCCCCCAGCTGCTGGGCAATGGCAGACAAAGAGACAGTCAAAAACTATTTACCCTTTTTCTTGCCAGTCTTGGTCGAATAGCGTTTGTCGTATTCGCGCACTACTTGGTTGGTCATGTCCATTTTCACCGGTGCGTGCACGAGCGCTTCCTGGCGCATGACATAGGTCACGCCTTCGCGCTTGGCAACCGTCTGGATAACCGATAGAACTTTTTCTTCAAACTTGCCCAGGGCCATACCTTTCTTCTTGTTGATATCGCCTTGGAACTGCATGAACATCTTTTGCAGTTCACGCTCTTCCATGGCCAGGGCCTGGATTTGGCCCTTGCGCACATCTTCTTTGAGCATGGCCGATTGCTGCTGGAATTGCTTGGCCTTGGCCTCGAAAGCCTTCATGCGGGTATCGAGTTCTTTTTGCTTGGCCACGTGCTCGGTCTGCAACTGCTTGAGAATACTTTTGCCCTGCTCGG
>JAUVBB010000242.1 GCA_030591445.1 Deltaproteobacteria bacterium
AGAGGGATCAGGACCGACGCAGAGGGCGACGTCGGTCGAAGACCATTGCCCGCAAGCAAATGCTTAGGGATCGAAAAAACATGAGTTTCGATCTAGAGCTGGCGCAACTTGCAGATCAGGAGCGGCCCCGCACGCGTTCCGAGTGCATGCAGAAAGAACGCCCCTGCATGTTCGTCTCCTGCAAGCATCACCTGTATCTGGACGTCAATCAGGAGACGGGTTCGATCAAGTTGAACTTCCCGGACCGCGAGGTGTGGGAGTTGCAAGAGACTTGTGCTCTGGATGTGGCCGCCCGCGGAGGCTTGACCCTGGAGGAAGTGGGGGAGATTCTCAACCTGACCCGCGAGCGCATTCGGCAGGTGGAGGCCACCGGGCTAAAGAAGTTGATGGAAAACACCGGTGAGAATGATCTCAAGTCTTTGCTTGATTGATCTGCCTAGGCGTAGATAACGATCCGTTGGAGAAACCGTAAGTCAGGATGGACTTGACTGCGGCATGATGATCGGTGGAAACTCAGCCACTGAGTTCGCCGAAGTTGGTGGGTGAGGTGCCGGGCAGAGGAAAGATATTGAAAGTAAAATGCCAAAGTTGTTCCGCCGTCTATAGCATTGACGATGCGATGATTAGCGACAAGGGTGTCCGAGCGCAATGCCCGGCCTGTGCCTCGGTTCAGGTGGTGCAGTCGAACAAGGCAGCGCAGACCTCCTCGGCCCCAGACTTGTTGGATGAGATATTCAAAAAAGCCGAAACTGGCTCGGGGGCAGTCTCTTCTGATCCATTTGCCGACATTGCCCTGGAGCTTCCGTCGCCGGTACCCAGTATGCCGCCACCATTGCCCGAGCCGCCGCCCGAACCGCCGCCCGAACCGCCGCCGCTGGCCCGACCGGATGATAAGACGAAAGCGACACCAGAATCATCCTTGTTGTCTCAGGAGCCTATCTCCAGCGACAGCGACGAGTTTGCTATTCGTTGCGAACGCTGCGGCAGCATCATTACCGACCGTTCGATTGAGCAACAAGCGATCGATGCGCGCGACAGCGGCCGGGATCTATGTACCAGTTGTCGCGACCAGGGAAGCGTCTCTGTTGATGAGCCGGATCGACTTTGGAAGGTTCAAAAAACCGATGGCTTGATCTTGGGCCCGATGAACGTCGCTGAGGTCATCGAAAGGTTCCAGCAGGGAGAAATCGATGCCCAGGACCGGCTAGCATCCGGTGAGGCCGAGTATCGGCTAATTTCCAGCTATCCCGAGTTTGCCAGTCTTTTTCGGCGGCCGGGCGAGGGGAAGGAGCTGGACTTTGAGCGGCCCAATCCGGCGGAGAAGAAGTCGTTTTTTTGGCCGGCCCTGGCTTTGTTCGTTTTGCTGCTCGGCGGTATCTGGCTGGCCATTGCCTACAGTTTTGGCGAAGATGCTGAACCGGAAGCGGATGTCTTGGACGTCATTCTCGACGAGTTTTCAGTAGATATTCCTGATCCCAAAGGTGACCCCGCTAGTTTATTGCAGACCGGCCGGGAGTTCATGCTCTTGGATGACAGCCTTAGTTATTTACAGGCCGATAAGGCTTTTCGTACTGCCTTGTTGCTCAATCCCGCCAACAAAGAAGCGCAGGCCGCTTGGGTGCAAAATCGTGCATTAATGGACAGGTACCATCCAGAGGCGGTTTTGCGCAAGCTGGCACTAGATTTGCTCGACTTTTCACTGGAAAAGAACCCCGAGCAAGGCACCCTGCTAAGAGCCAAGGCTTTTTTGTATTTCTCCTTGGGTCGGAACCAAGAGGCACGCGAAAACGCCAAGAGCGCACTGGTGTTTTTGAAGGACGATCCAGAAAGCGAATTGGTCCTGGGCGCCAGCTTTATCGAAACCAACACCCAACTGGCGATAGAGATTCTCTACAAGGCCCTGGCTAAAAACAAGAAACTCAATGCCGCCTATCGTTTTCTGGGCGAGGCTCATATTCGCCAAGGCAAATTCCGCAAAGCGATCGGGTTTTTTGAGCAGCGCTTAGAGCAAGATCCGGGTCAGTCAGACGTTCTGTTGTCTACCGGAAGAATTTACCGGGAAGTGGGAAACTTCAAGAAAGCACAACAGACCCTGGAACTACTCCTGGCGGCCGAACCTTATCGGGTGGATGCCCTCTTGGAGCTGATGCAGTTGTATACCCAGGTGCTTAACCGGCCCAAATTTGCCCTGCGTCTGGGGGAGAAAGGTATGGAGGGTGGGGACAAGATATCCCTGGTGCAACGGGCGCAAATCAGGACCGAGATTTCGATAGCCTACCGGGTCATGGGCAATTTGGACAAGGCAGAAGAGGCCGCGGAGTTGGCGCTGGAAGACGATGCGATTCTGGTTCCGGCCCAATATGCCCGGGCGGTGGTGGCCCAGGAGCAGGGTGATTTTGTCCAGGCTTTCGAAAAGATGAAGTTGCTAGTGGCCCATTTGCCGGAATCGGCCCGACTGCGGGCCAGAATGGCGGAGATGTATTCTCTTCTGCCTGATTTCAGCAAATCTTCCCAAGAGTTGAACCGGGCAGTCTATCTTGATGGTTCCGATTTCGATGTCCATCTCATGATGGCCATTTTACACATTTTTATCGACGACCAAACCCAGGCTTCGGTCTGGCTGCAGAAAGCCGCTCTGATCGATCCTTTTTACGATGAGATGCATAGAAAGATTACCTCGTATTACGACGGGCGGTCGCTGTTGCGACAGTCGGCCAAGCGAGCGCTAGAGGCGGCTCGCAAGTATGATCAAGATCCCATTATCTTGAGTCTGGTCGGGGCGGTTCTATTTAGGGCCGGGCAGACCGACAAGGCCAGGTTTAAGTTGCTGCAGGCACTCGGATTGGATCGTGAGTGTTTGCCGGCCAACCTGTTTCTGGGTGCGATCTACCTCAACCAGGGACGCTTGACGCGGGCACTGCCCTTACTACGGCAGGCGCATTTGACCGACGGCCTGCATCCGGTGGCCGCGCGTTTATACGGTCAAGTTCTATTCCGGATGGGCAAATATCGGGATGCCCAGAACTTGTTTGATGCCGCCTTGCGCGCTGCTCCCGGCGATTTAGGCGCGCGCTTGGGTTTGGCGCAAGTCATGTTCAAGAGAAAAAGAAAGAAGCAGGCCATCGAGGAATTTCTCAAGGTATATCATAGGGATCAAGACAACCTGATGGCAAAAAAAATGCTGTTTGAGTTAGGGTATTGACACCCCGAGAACAACAGGAGGAATGACATGCGGGTGCTACTGGTTGGCAACGGCGGGCGTGAACACGCGCTGGCCTGGAAAATAGCCCAAAGCGACGAGGTGCAAGAAGTGATCTGCGCGCCTGGCAGTGACGGGATGGCTGCCGAAGCCAAGGTAAGTTGCGAATCAATCTCGGCCGATGATCTGGACGGCCTGGTAGACCTGGCCAAAAAGACACGGCCGGATTTGACCGTGGTCGGGCCCGAGGTTCCCTTGGTTATGGGATTGGTCGACCGTCTGGAGCAGCTTGGTTTGACGGCGCTAGGTCCGGGCCAGGCCGGGGCTCGGCTCGAAGGTAGCAAGGTCTTCGCCAAGGAATTGATGCAGCGCCACTCTATCCCGACTGCCGATTTTTCGGTTTTCGACGATTTCGATCAAGCCCGCGATTTTGTACGGGCAAATCCGGGCGGGTGGGTGGTCAAGGCCGACGGTCTGGCCGCGGGCAAGGGTGTGATTCTCTGTCATGATGTTGACCAAGCCGAGCAAGCCCTGGTTCATATCATGCGCGATCGCGCCTTTGGCGATGCCGGCGACCGGGTAATTATCGAGAGCTTTCTCCAGGGCGAAGAGGCCTCTTGCATTGCCTTGAGTGATGGCAAAACCATCCGCCTGCTGGCATCCTCTCAGGATCACAAACGCGCCCTCGATGGCGACTTGGGTCCCAATACCGGTGGCATGGGTGCCTACTCTCCAGCCCCGGTTCTCGATGAGGCCTTGCAAGCCGAGGTTCTGGCCAAGGTTCTCGAACCGCTGATGGCTGGCATGGCGGCGGAAGGAACCGAATTTAAGGGATTTATATACGCGGGCCTGATGATTACCGCTGACGGGCCCCAAGTGCTTGAATACAATACTCGGCTTGGCGATCCCGAAACCCAGCCTTTGTTGGTCCGACTCAAATCAGACTTGTTTCCGGTGCTACATGCCGCCGCGACCGGTTCTTTGGCCCAGGCGGAACTGGCCTGGGATCCGCGGCCTTCGGTTTGTGTGGTGCTGGCCTCTGGCGGCTATCCCGGCGCTTATCAAAAAGGGAAGATCATCACCGGTCTGACCGAAGCGGCTGGTCTCGATGACGTCACCGTTTTTCATGCCGGCACCCGCCGCGAGGCAGATCAATTCGTCACCGCCGGGGGGAGAGTATTGGGAGTTTGTGCTCTGGGTAGCGACATCCGGGCAGCGGTAAGGCAGGCTTACCGGGCGGTCGATACCATTCATTTCGAAGGCATGCATGTTCGCCGTGATATCGCCCATCGGGCTCTAGCGAGGTTGTGATGACACAGAAAAAAGTATTGATACTAATGGGTTCAGACAGTGATCTTAAAGTGATGGATAAGGCCGCCGAAGCGCTCAAGGGCTTTGGCATTGCCTATGAAATGCATATTGCCTCGGCCCACCGCACGCCAAAAAAAGTGATGGACCTGGTCGGCGGGGCCCGGCAAAACGGCTTCGGGGTCATCATCTGCGGCGCGGGCATGGCGGCCCATCTGGGCGGGGTAGTGGCAGCCCATACCACCTTGCCGGTCATTGGCGTTCCGCTGGCGGCCGGTAGTTTGGGCGGAGTGGATGCCTTGTTGGCCACGGTACAAATGCCTCCTGGCATCCCGGTGGCCTGTGTGGGCGTAGGCGGGCCTGGTGCCACCAACGCCGGCCTGTTGGCGGCGTCGATCTTGGCAGTGCATGACGAGAAAATCGAAGGACAACTTGGCCAATACCGCAAGGACATGGTGAAGAAGATCGAAGAGAAGGACGCAGCGCTGCAGCAGCGGGCATGACCCTGCAAAAATACATTCTGCGCCAGGTAATGTGGCCTATTCTGGCCGCCTTTCTTTCCCTGAACCTGCTATTCCTGGTTGTGCAATTGCTCAAGGTTGTCGAGATGGTTGCCGGGTCCGGGGTGGATGGCGTAAGCTTGTTGCAGGTTACCCTGCTTTTTCTGCCCGGTTTTGCCGTCTATACCATTCCCATCTCGATTTTGACCGGCGTTTTGCTGGGCTTCGGCCGCCTGTCCGAGGACGGAGAGCTGATCGCCTTGGCGGGCGCGGGCATTCCCGCCGTACATCTGTGGTGGGCACCGCTGGGCATGGGTTTGTTAGGCGCTCTGTTGTCGGTGGGTATTTCTTCCTTTTTGGCGCCGGCGGCCACGGACTATCTTCATCGCAATTTGGTGCAGATGAGCAAACGACAGGTGGTGGCAAGCCTGCAAGCGGGCAAGTTTTTCGAGGAGATACCGGGGGTGGTGCTTTATCCCAGGGCTCGGTCGGCAGACGGCAAGAGCTGGGACGGCTTCCTGATGTACGACCAGCGGCCCGATCGTGCCCGGCATCTGCTGCTTTCGAGTCGCGCCCGCCTGGAACCGGCGGCGGAAAACGACACTTTGCTAATGCACTTACAAGACGGAGAGTTACATGCTCGGGACTGGAAGCGAGGTCGCTATTCAACGGTTCGCTACGGCCGGGCGCAGGTACAGGTAGACATAGCGGTGTTGGTCGGCGATCGCACTCGTTTCATTCCCTTTATGGAACGGATGACCATGGCCGAACTCAAGACGGCCTCCCTAGATCCAGAACGAACGCCCCGCGAGCGTATGCAATGCGCTTCTACTTGGCATCGGCGCTTTGCCTTTCCGGTGGCCTCGGTCTTGTTTGCTCTTTTTGGCAGCGTCTTGGGGGCTTGGGGGAAACTGCGGGGCCGGCGCTCGACTCTGTTGGCCTCGGTAAGTGTGATTGCCGGCTACTATCTGCTGATGAGAATGGGCGATGCCCTGGTGGAGAGGACCTGGCTAGAGGCTGCGCAGGCGGCCTGGATGCCCAATCTTCTGCTGGCCCTCACTGTTCTGAGTTGGATGGCGGCCAAGGCGAGGAGGCTCTAGTTGAAGCTCCAGCGCATGTTGTTCGGTCTTCATCTGCGGGCTTTGCTGGCCACGGTCGCGGTCTTGCTGGTGCTGGGAATCCTGATGGATTTTTTCGAATCCTCGCGCTATCTGTCTTCGGTCGAGGGCACCGCGGTAGACATCTTTTGGTTTTACCTGTTGAAAATCCCGCCCTTGTTGCATTTGCTTTTGCCCATCAGCCTGCTGGTGGCCGTCTCCGTGGTCTTTGCCAAATTGGGCCGCGGGCTCGAACTACGCGCCGCCGCCGCCGGTGGCATTGGTCCCGTTAGCTTGTCGGTCTCGGCCCTGGCGCTTGGTTCCGTGGTGGTTCTGCTTACGGTTTTACTGGGTGAGCTCTTGGTTCCCGCCGCCCTGGACCGGGCCGAAGTATTGATGACGGAAAAGTTTGGACTGATGGATTCCAGCTGGCGCTTCTACCGCAAGCACCACTGGTACCAAGGAGAGGGCCAACGGGTATTCAAGGTAGGGGCCAGCACCGATCAGGGCCGTGCCTTGCGGAACGTTACCTTGCTGGAATTAGACGAAAATTTTCACGTTCGGCGCCGCAGCGAATTCAACCGGGTTCACTGGCAGCATGATCATTTTGTAGCCAATGGGCTTGCCGAACGCGAGTTTGACCAGGGCCGACTCCTGTCTTTGCAACGCAGTCGCCAAAAGACCCTCGATTGGCCCGAAGGGCCCGCGCATTTCCGCGACCTGCGCGGCCGGCCCAAGCAAAAGACCCTCGCGCAGCTTTCCTGGACCATTGACGAGATGGAGCGTCGCGGCCTGGATGCGGCTCGCTACCGGCTCGAGCGTCACCAACGTTTGGCCTTTCCCCTGCTGGGCCTGGTCTTGCTGGTCCTTACTTTGCCTTGGTTGGTTCTACCCACCCAACGCCGTTCGGCGGCCGCGGCCCTGATTCAGGCCGTGCTCCTGGTCTTTGCCGCCTATTTTTTGGTGGCACTTTTCTCCACCGCCGCCACCACCGGCATGCTCATACCAATATTGGGCGCCTGGCTGCCGCCCCTGATCTTTATGCTGGCAGCGGCCCCCAAGTGGGTATCCCTGCTCAAAAAAAGCTAATAAAGCTTGGCAAGACTTCCTGTTACGGATAAGTTTGTCCACCTGGAGGTAAGCATAATGAAAGGCATAATATTGGCCGGCGGTTCGGGTACTCGCTTGTATCCATTGACCAAATCGGTCTCCAAGCAGATGTTGCCTTTGTACGATAAACCCATGGTCTACTATCCGCTCTCGGTGCTGATGTTGTCTGGCATCCGCGAAGTCCTGATTATTTCGACGCCACGGGACCTGCCGGTATACCAGGACTTGCTGGGCGACGGCCGTGACCTAGGCATGGAGTTCTCCTACGTGCAGCAGGACAAGCCCCGGGGCTTGGCTGACGCTTTCTTGGTGGGCGAGGAATTCATCGGCCAAGAAGAAGTGGCCTTGATTCTGGGCGACAACATCTTCTACGGCCAACGGCTGACCGAAATCTTGCTGCGCGCCGCGAGCCTGACCGAGGGTGCCCTGGTGTTCGGCTACTTTGTCAAAGATCCATCTGACTTTGGCGTGGTGGAAGTCGATGAAGAGGGCAGGGCGATTTCCCTGGAAGAAAAGCCAGCCCAGCCCAAGTCGAGCTGGGCGGTACCCGGTTTGTACTACTATGACCAGAATGTGGTCGAGATGGCCCGGTCCATCAAACCCTCTCCCCGGGGTGAACTGGAAATTACCGATTTGAATCGAGCCTATATGGAGGCGGGCAAGCTCAAGGTCGAGCGTTTCGGCAGGGGCATGGCCTGGCTCGACACCGGCACCTACGAAGGCATGCTGGAAGCGGCCAATTTCGTCCACACCATCCAAAAGCGCCAGGGCTTCTACATCGCCTGTCTGGAAGAGATTGCTTTTCGGCTGGGCTACATTGATGCCGAGCAGTTGCTGGCCCTGGCCGAGCCTTTGGCCAACACGCCTTACGGCGAGTACGTGCGCGATATTGCCCACCGCAATATTAAGCGACTCAATACCGGCGCTGGTTGAGAGAGTAGGGGATGGAATTTCAGATCATCAAGACGCCCATCGCGGGCTTGCTGATTGTTGAGCCCAAGCTCTTTGCCGACCCTCGTGGTTATTTCATGGAGACCTACCGCCAGCGCGATTTTGCGGCGCTGGGCATAAGCGTTGATTTCGTCCAGGATAACCAATCGAAATCGCGGGCCGGGACCTTGCGCGGCCTTCATTTCCAGCGAGAGAACCCCCAGGCCAAGCTGGTGCGGGTCCTTGCCGGCAAGGTGTTTGACGTGGGCGTGGACCTGCGCAAGAATTCGCCTAGCTTTGGTCAGTGGTTCGGCGTGGTGCTTGATGCCGAGCAAAAGCGGCAGTTTTTCTTGCCCGCTGGTTTTGCCCACGGCTTTTTGGCCATGACCGAGGGGGCCGAGTTTTGTTACAAGTGTTCGGACTATTATCGCGCTGATGACGAAGGCGGTCTGGCCTGGGATGATCCGGACATCGGCATCGATTGGCCTCTGGAAGGCCTGGGCGAGCCAAGCCTGAGCGATAAAGACCGCGCCTGGCCTCGGCTCAAAGATTTGAATTTCTCCTTCTGATAGGACAGACGACCATGAAGCTGATGATTACCGGCGCCAAGGGCCAGCTGGGCCAGGACATGATGAAGGAGTGCCAACGGCGCCAAATCGAATTTATTGCCTCCGACCTGCCCGAACTAGACATCAGCGATCTGGCTGGGGTGCAAGCGGCGGTGCGTGCAGCCAAGCCCGATGCCATCGTCAACTGTTCGGCCTACAATGCGGTAGACCGTGCCGAGACCGACTTCCAGCAGGCTTGTCTGGTCAACGGCATCGGCCCCAAGAACCTGGCCATTGCCGCCGAAGAAGCCGGCATCGTGGTCATGCACTTTTCCACCGATTTTGTCTTTGACGGGCGCAAAACCGAGCCCTACACCATTGCTGATACTCCGCGGCCGCTTGGCCGCTACGGTCAATCCAAGCGCCTGGGCGAGCAATTGTTGCAGGCTGCCACCAACCGCTTTTACCTGATCCGGCTAAGCTGGGTCTTTGGCGCCGGCAATGACAATTTTGCCAAAAAGGTGTTGCAGTGGGCGAAGGGCCGCGATGAGTTGCGCGTGGTCGAAGATCAAGTGTCTTGCCCCGCGTACACCGTCGATTTGGCGCCGACGATTCTGGATCTACTTGATACCGGAGCCTATGGCTTGTACCACCTGGCCAATAGCGGTTTCTGCAGCCGTTACGAATGGGCCCGGCACATCATCGAGACCGCTGGTCTGAAGGTCAAAGTGTTACCGGCCCGCAGCGACGAGTTTCCGGTGCCGGCTCCACGGCCGGCCTTTTCGGCCATGGACCCCTTTCCCATCCCGCTGTTGATCGGCCGTGAGTTGCCCAGTTGGCAGGATGCCACCGAACGATTTTTGCAAGAGATTGGAGCAAGCGCATGAAGCTGCTGGTTACCGGCGCGGCCGGATTCATCGGTTCAAATTTTGTCTACTACATGCTGCAAAGCCAGCCCGAGCTAATGCTAATCGGTTTTGACTCCCTGACTTACGCGGGCAACCTGGAGAACCTGGCCGCCCTGCAGGCCGAAGATAAAAAGCGCTTTCATTTTATCAAGGCCGACATCACCGATGCGGCCGCCGTTGCCAAGGTGATCGAGGAAGAGGCCATAGACGTGGTGGTCAATTTTGCCGCCGAGTCCCACGTAGATCGTTCCATTCACGATCCCCAGGTTTTTTTGCGCACCAACGTGCTGGGCACCCAAACCTTGCTCGACGCCTGCCGTCAGCTATGGCGTAAGGACGGGCAATGGGTCGCCGGCAAGAAGTTTGTCCAGGTCTCCACCGACGAGGTCTATGGCTCTTTGGGGCCCACCGGTGAATTCACCGAAAGCACGCCGATTGACCCACACAGCCCCTATTCGGCATCCAAGGCCGGGGCCGATTTGCTGGTGCGGGCCTATCACGACACTTTCGGCATGCCCATTGCCATTACCCGCTGTTCGAACAACTACGGGCCCTATCAGTTTCCCGAGAAGCTCATTCCCCTGATGATTCACAATGCGCTCCAGCACCGCGATCTGCCCGTCTACGGAGACGGCCGGCAGGTGCGCGACTGGCTGCATGTCAGCGATCACTGTCGGGCCATCGAAGCCGTGCTTATGCGCGCCGAGTCGGGCTCGGTCTACAATATCGGCGGTCGCAACGAGTGGGAAAACATCGCCATCGTAAACAAAATCATTGAAATCCTGCGCGACAAAACCCAGGACCAGGACATCAACGACGGTCTGATTCGGCATGTTGAAGACCGCCTGGGTCATGATCGACGCTATGCTATCGATGCCAGCCATATTCAGCATGACCTAGGCTGGGAGCCCAGCATCGGCTTTGCCGAGGGCATCGAAGGCACCATCCAGTGGTACTTAGACCACCGGCAGTGGACCGAAAACGTCATCTCGGGCGAATATCAGCGCTTCTATGAAGCCAATTACGCCCATCGGTAGGGGAGTAG
>JAUVBB010000215.1 GCA_030591445.1 Deltaproteobacteria bacterium
ATGTTTTTGGCCAAGTACCAATGTCCCTATGGCATTCGAATCTCGCAAGAGAGATTCTGTTTTGAAGAACCGGTGCTCTATGTTCCTCTTTACGGACTCTGTGGTCTTAGAAACTCGCTCTTATATCTAGCCGCTTCATGCGAACAATTATAGCTCCATGGTGGAAACAATGGCAGAGTGGGGCAGGGAGGTGGACAGATGCGCTGGCTGAGTGTGTTTTTGATGCTGATGTTTGCGGCCTGTGCGGGCGAAAGCACTGGGGCCGATGCGGGTACCGACGCTGGCGCCGATGCGGGTTTGCCGGCCTGGACTCCGATAAGTTGCCTGGCTGATCCTGCTTGCCCCTGGCCCATGGTCTCGGCCCACCGGGGTCTGTGCGGGAGCGAACCGGAAAACACCTTGGCCGCGGTGCTGGAATGCGAGGCCCAGGGCGTGCCCATGGTGGAGATCGACACCCGGGAGACCGCCGACGGCCAGATCGTGGTCATGCATGACTCGGACGTGACCCGCACCACCGACGGCGAGACGCGTTTTCCCGATCAGCTTAAGGTTACCGAATTGAGCCTGAGCGAATTTGCGCAACTGGTCATCGACGATCCCCGTTGTGCCGAAGATCCGGATGCTGCCCCGGCCCGTTGCCATCCGCCCACCTTCGAGGCCCTGCTTTTGGCGACCACCGACTGTACTTTCATGCTCGATTACAAAGAAGGCGACGTCACCCGCCTGGCCGAGTTGGTGCGGGACTTGGGCATGAGTGATCGAGTGCTGTTTTTCGAGGACAACCTGGATAAGTTGCACGCCTACCGAGCGGTCTTGCCGGCGGGCCAGGTCATGGGTCGGGCCTCTAACGTGGCGGAGTTTCAAGCCCTCATCGACGGCCATCACCAAGAGCTCGACTTCCGCTGGCTGCACGGCGAACCCTCTCCGGTCGCCGAAGTGGTGGCGGTGTTGGCCCCGCATCACATCCGCCTATATCTCGATACCTTCATCACCGTAGACATGTGGCTGACGGCCGCCGATACCACCGAAGACGAGCAACAAAAGCAGGAGTATCTGGATCAAGCTAGGCAGATTTTGGACGACATCCTGGCCGAGGGCGCGCTGGCCCTGGGTGTAGGCGGTACCGCTTTTTACCTGTCCTATTTGTATCCCAATGGATTCGGGCGCTGAGCTGGAGGGGGAAATCATGAAAATGATTTTGAACTTTTTGCCGAAAGTTGCGTTGTTGATGCTGGTGTTATTGCCCGGCCAGGGATTCGCCAAGGAGCCGGTTCTGGATTGCCCGGTGGCAGAGCCCATGGGCATGACGGTGGCTGGAAATTCTCTGTGGTTGTCGGACATGCACAAGCAATCGATTGTGCAAATCGATAAGCAAACCGGCCGGGTGCTTAGGCGAATTCCCAGCTCGGGATTGATGCCCACCGGTCTTGCTTTTGTGGACGGGGTCTTGTATTCGGCCGACCGGCGCCAAGAAAAATTTGATCGTCTTCGGCCCGGCAAAACGAGCGGCTTGTCTCCCGTTCCTTATTATGAACGCTGGGCCACGGGCATGACCTATGATGGCCAGCATCTGTGGGTGGTCGATGCCCGCCAGAGACGCATTCACAAGATCGACCCCCAGGATGGCACGACTATTCTAAGTTACCCTAGCCCCGGTGATCGGCCCACCGGCATTGCTTTTGACGGCCAATACTTGTGGCTGGCCGATCACAAGGCCGATGAGCTCTACCGGATGAGTCGTGATAGCGGCGAGGTGATTGCCATTCGCCCGGCGCCGGGTCCTTATCCTAGTGCCCTGGCGGTAGACGGCAAAAACCTGTGGGTGGCCGACTACCAGCAAAACAAGATTTTCAAGCTGCCGGTGCACGCAAAGAAGAGCTACCTTGAGGATCAGGAGCGCCGAGTCAGGGCTGACTACCAGGTGATTTACCGGGCCGGCGGCCGCGGCCGGATCAAGAATCTGACCGTGTACTTGGCCTTGCCGGGCTCTTTGCCTGGGCAACATCCCCAAGGGGTGCTGAAGTTTTCGCCCAAGCCAAAGAAGATCGTCAGTGATCGCTGGGGCCAGAAGGTCGCGGTATTCGAGCTTGGCGATTTGCCTGCCGGCAAAGTGCGCAAGGTTTCTTGGCAAGGAGATTTCTCGCTGTATCGGGTTAATTTTCAGTTGGATCCCGAAAAAATGGGCCGGGCCGCCATTTCTAAAAAGCTGGCGGTTTATCTGGAAGACAACAAGAAATATGACTTGGGATCGGAAACCATCGTCGAGCTGACCAAGAAGCTGACCAAGGACGCGCCCAATTCCTACTGGAAAGCGCGCAAGATTTATCAACACCTGACCCAGGCCATTCGCTATGAGCGCAGCTCGGGCTGGAACAATGCCGCGGCGGTGCTCAAACGCGGCAGCGGTTCTTGCAGCGAATACACTTTTGCCTTAGTGGCTCTATTGCGCAAGGCGGGCATCCCGGCCCGCTACGTGGGCGCCATTTCCGAACGGGGCGACGAGGCGAGTTTTGACGATGTTTTTCATCGCTGGGCCGAAGCCTGGTTGCCCGGGCTGGGCTGGGTGCCGGTAGATGCCAACGCCGGTGCCCACAAAAGCCCGGCCGAACAAGGCCGCTATTTTGGCGGCCGCAGCAACCGCCATGTGGTCACCACCATCGGTGGGGGTGCCTCCGATTACCTGGACTGGACTTACAACCATAACGAGCGCTATCAAAGCGAAAATGGCGCCAGCTTGGAGATCCGGCCGATTGCTCGCTATCGGCCCCTGCCCTGAGAGTGTCTTTTTCTTCAGCGGGCCAGGTGCATGATCGAGCCATCCCAGTCGGTGATCCAGAGGTCCTGTTTTTCAAAGCCACCAATGGCGGCGGGGATGAAATCAAAGGGGGCATCACAACCGGTCCATTGATTGCCGTCGAAATGGAGGACCATGCCCTGCTGGTAGTTATCCGCGAGGCCGGTGACCCACACGTCATCGGCGGCGCTACCCCAGATGGCGATTGGTTCCATGCAGGGCGGGAAGACTACCTCGGTCACGGCCTCACTCTGACCATCCCAGTGCAAGATGAGACCGCCGTAACGGTATATGTACCTGCCGATTAGCCATATGTCCTGGGGGCTGTTGGCCCAAAGGTCTCGGATGGTAAAGGGGTCGTGATTGGTGTTGACGTTGAGGGTTTTGCTTTCGATGCCGTCGAAGACAACACAAGACTCACCGGAGCAAATCAGCAAGCGGCTGTCGTCAAGGGGGATGATATTTCCTTCGCTTCTGGGAGAGATGGCAGGTTGGTTTTCTGAGTGCCGCCAAGTTTTTCCATCGTAGTGCCACAGCGCCGTTTGATTTCGGTTGATAACGCCCAAAGCCCATATGTTGTCATCGGCCAGGGTGGCCGTATCGAGCACGACCAAATCACTGGATTCAGTAACCAGGGACCAGGATTGGCCATCGAAGTAATAGAAGCCGGTCCAGGTGTGGAAATATCCCGGTAGTGAGCGTATGGCCCAATGGGTACCCTGGGCACCGGTGCCGGCGCCATGGGTCCTTACCTCGGATGCTTGATAGCGGGCCGGCAAGGGCATTGCTTCTGGGCCTGGTTTTGCCCAGGTGCTGCCGTCGAAATGCCAGAAGCCGTGGCCGTAGATCCTGACGTCATTGTGGGCCCTCGCCCAAATGGAATGAAACCAGCCCGGGTCGCGATTGGTCAGCGCAGAGCCCACGGGCACAAGGCTGCTTGCGTCGGCCGGGCCGCGGGCCATTTCGTTGCCGGCCACCATCCAGAGGACATCATCCGAATCGATGGCGATGCCTTCGATGGGCTGGCGGGCGGGAAAAAAGTCGCTGGCTTCTCGCCAATTCGAGCCGTTATATCGAACAATCAAGCCACTCTGGTGGCCGATAACTTCTTTGCCCCCGACCGCCCAAGCCTGGTCACAGCCGCTGCCGGCCAGATCGAGCAATTCGCTACCTGTCCGCCGGTAGACTTCCTCCCATCTCGTTGCCTTTTTCTGGTAAATCACCGCGCTGCCTTCGTGGTTGCCCAAGGCAAATATCTTGTCTTCGGAACAGCCCCAAATAGCCCACAGTTTTGCCGGGGTTCGGAAAATCAAGTGCCACTGCTCGCCATCAAAATATCGAATAAACCCCGGGTAAGCGTCATCGAACGCGCTGGAACTATCATGGCCTACCATCCAGATCTTATCCGCGGCCAAGCCCCACATGTCATGGATTTGCCCGCGAGAACCGAAGGTGTAGCGGTACTCTTTCCACTGACCGGCCGCGTCTCTTTGCCAGCGGCTGAATCGGGTATCCAAATTGCTCGAACTGCCAAAAACCCAGACATCATCGGCGGAAGAACCCCAGACTCCGTGGAAGAGTCCCGAGCGCTCGGAAAAGGTCTGCCACTCGCCGTCGATCCCCCGCTGGTAGACGATTGCCGACCCATAGCCTGACTCATAGTGGTTATGTCCTACCGCCCAAATCTCGCCATTGTTAGCTCCCCAGATTGACTGCAGTTCGAGGTCGTTGACAAACAGGGCTTGGTCCCAGCCGCTGCCATGTTTGTGAAGCACTTTGGCCCCGAGCTCGTCCTGTCGTCCGGCCAGCCAGACATGGTTCTGCTTATCGATCCAAACGGCGCCGGCGTTCATCCGAGTGGGTAGGGGATTTTGCCAGCACCAGCCATCGGCGCGGCACAGACCCTGGCCTACCTCTAGGGCACAGCTCGTGGAACCGTGGGCCTGGTAGCCGGGATAGCAACTACAGACCGGGGCGTTCTCCAAAATTTGGCAGCTACCGTAACCCGCGCAATCTTGGTCGGTACAGGCATTGTCTTTGACGCAGAAGCTGGTCCCAATTTCGGGATGGTAGCCGGGATAACAGGCACAACCCACCACTCCATCGCGTAGCACGCATTCGCCGCCCGGGCCGCAGTCATGGTATTGGCAAGGATCTTCATTGGCCACGCAGCCAAAGCCATTGTCATGGTAGCCCGTTTCGCAGACACAAAAAGTCCGATCATCCTCGACCACGCAGGTGCCGTGTGTTGAACAATAAACCGACTGGCAGGGATCGAGCGATTCTCGGCAGGAGAGGCCTTCGGCCAAGTAGCCCGAATAGCAAACACAGACTGCGCGATGTTGATCGCTGACCAGGCATTCACCATGGCCGGAGCAGTCTACTTGCAGGCAAGGATTGTCAGTGGGCACACAGTCGATCGAGTTTATCGAGGTCTGGTAGCCGGCATTGCACAAACAGCGGGCCAAACCACCGACGATGAAGCAAGTGCCATGACCACCGCAATCGATGTTCTCACAAGGCGAGATGGTCGGCCATTCGGTCTTGACCGTGCAGGCTGAAGCCAGCAAAAGCGATCCCAGGGCCATAAGAACAGATATGCGCATTTTATGGCCTCTGCCGATACAAAATGGTCTGGTGGTCGCCCACGACCCAGAGATGCTCAGGGCCAAAGCCGGTTATGGCCCGTAGATCCCGCTCGACCGAAGCGGCCGAAATCGACCAAGCGTCGCCGTCGAAATGAAGGATGATGCCCAAATCATCCGTGGTGGTGCCGGCGGCCCATAGATCTTCCGGGCCACTGCCCCAAATGGAGTGGAGCGCGCGGGCGTCTTCTACCAGGGTCAAGGACCAGCACTGGAGAGATTCTTGTTTTTCTGGATCGCAATCTTCTTGCCAGCGGGCGACAAACCCGATCACTGTGCCGTCGCGGACCGTTCGACCCGTGGCCCAGAGACCGCCATCGGGCTTGCCCCACATGTCTTCGATCCAGAAATATTTGTCATCAAATTGGTTGACCGTCTCGGTCCATTGTTGGCCATCCCAAAGCCAGGGATTCCAAGAATTGCTGGAGTATACCCATATTTGCTGATCGCTTTGCACTTGCAGGCGCCAGGAGTCGTCATTCGGCTCGATCGCCGGCCCGGGTTTGCCCACCCAAAATTTGCCGTCGTAGTGGAGAATAATCGGCCGGTCGGTTTGGAACAACAAGATCCAAATGTCGGTGGCGGAAGTCGCCTGCGTGTCTACCACCAGCCTGTCACTTATTGAATCGGTGCACTGCCAGTCCTGGCCGTCGAACATCAATACATCGGTCTTGCGCCGGTAGTTAGGTTTGCGGCCGGGTAAAAATGCCCAGAGTTCGTTCTCGGTGCCGGCCAGCAACCAGGATCCGGTTCCGGTATCACCGGGCGCGCAGCGCAGTTGGGCCGGGTCGGTGGCCGCCCAGCTTTTGCCGTCGAAATGCCAAGGTACTTGCCCAGCGGCCCAAACATCATCGGGGGCGCGGGCCCAGATTTGGCGAAAGGCTTCCAGCCCGTTCTGTCCGCCGGACATGATCTCCAGCTTTGCGTCCGCGCTTGGGCGTCGAACCAGCGCGTTTCCGCCGGCCATCCACATGGCCCCGCTTTGGGTGACAGATCCAGATTGCATGGTCGGCAGACGCCGATCACTGGGTGACACTTGCTGCCAAATCCTGCCATTGTAGTGCATCAGCAGCCCGCCACTTTCTGATTCGTGGCTTTCGCCTAGCGCCCAAATATCAGCGCAGTTGGTGCCAAAGATGTCGTGGAGGCTGCCCTTAATACCGGTTTGGAATTCGATCTCGTTCATCCCACCCTGGCGATCCCAATGGTATATGGCCAATTCACGGGAATAATACTTGTCGCCCACGGCCCAGATGTGATCATTGGCGCAGGCCCAGAGGGCATTAAGCTGAAGATCTTCAATGCTTCGAATGAGCTCCCACTGGGTTCCGTCAAAATGCCAGATCATGGTGACATCCGTCCCATCCCATCGGTTACCCAGCGCCCAAACATTGTCCTCGGACCAGCCCCACACGTCGGTCAGCACGCCCCTGCCTTCTATCGGCCAAATCTCGACCTCCTGGCCGTTGAAATGGAGAATGGACGAATCGCCATGCCGTTGGCCGCCGACCAGCCAAATGTTGTCTTCGCTACTGCCCCAAATTCCAAATATTTCTTCTGGATAATCGCCGGCTACTTCCTGGAAGACGCCGTCTTGCCGGCGAAAAATCTTGCCTTGCCCAGCGCTATGGCCGGCCACCCAGAGACTTTTGGCATGATTGCCCCAAATGGCATTGAGCACCGCATTGCTAGGTAGCCCCTCGGTTTGCCAAGTTTGCCCGTCCCAGTGCAGAATGCGCTGCCCCGTGAGCCACCTATTGGGCGCGGTGGCACCTACTACCCATACATCTTCCGGTTCCGCGACCCAAATCGCGCGGGCATCGAAGGAGGTGGGCAGGGGATTTTGCCAGCACCAGCCATCGGTTCGGCACAGACCGTAGCTGACATCCTTGGCGCACTGGTCAGGACCGTGGGCGACGGTATGGTTGTCGCAGTGACATTGCGCTTGATCGTCGTGCATTCGGCAAATACCGAGATCGGAACAATTGGAGTCGGGGCAGGGCTCGGTGATTTCCCGGCAAGTCAAGCCAATGGCTTCGTAGCCCGGATCGCACAAGCACCGTGCCTGTTGCAGACCATCGACGGCACATTGGCCATGGCCGCCGCAATCCACTTCTCGGCAGGGGTCGGGGATAGGAAGGCACTGGTCATCGGCATCGGCCTTAAAGCCGGTATCACAGACGCACAGGGTGTATTGGTAAATAATGGCACACTGGGCGTGAGCACCACAGACCACGTCATCGCAGGGCAATTCGATCTGTTCGGTCTTGGTGCAGCCAGAGGGCGGCAGCAGCAAGAAGCAACAGACTCCGGCTAGACCAAGCCGCCGATAGCGCCAGTGCGGGCGAGTGTTTTTTGAATGGAAGCATCTCATCTTATATCTACAGCCCCCTCGCAATCGTCTCCAAACTACACTAAAAACAGACGGATCGGTTCATTTTTTTCAGATGAATGATACCAACACCGCCCAGGTCGCCGATTGGAGCAGGATGGTGGAAATTGGGGAGCAGACGTAGTACAAAATAAACGACAAAGATCGCTGTGTAACCTACGCAGAAAGAGATGTGCCCAATATGCCGGAGCTTCGTTCCCAGGGTGGTTTCGTGTTGAAGAATTGGTTGGCGGCGGGGCTGGTGCGTTTGGGGAAGCGCAAGGCGCAGATTGCCCGGGATTGGGCTTGCATCGACCGGCGGGTGGTGCCGGCGCGGGGGCGGGACAAGCTGTACAATGATTCTTTTGTGTTCCAGGGCTCGGGAAAAGAAGGCAACATGTTTATGTCTCGGCTGGCATTTCGGGGGCCCAGCGAGCCGAAAGAAGTGTGGGTGTTTGTCGATCAACAGGGCCGCAAGTTTACCAACCCAAAACCGCTGGTGGGTCAGGACGTACCGGCGCAGGGCGAGATTGCTGCCGGCGGATTATCCTTTCAGTGGCAGGGCGGGGATGATAGCTGGCGAATTCGCTATCTGGGCGAACTTCTCGATGACGAGGGCCGGCGGGTCGATGCTGATATCGACTTGGTCTATCGGCCCCGTTCGGCGATGTATTTGTCTAGCCAGCACATGGATTGTCGCAGTACCGGCAAGGCCATGGCAGAGATGCCGTGGCGGCGGGGTTATTTTCGTAAGTTGTCTTCGGAACGACAGGTGCGCATGGAGCAGGGGGGTATTCTGGCCGGCGAAATGCGCTTGGGCAAAAAAACGCAGACCGTCGAGCTGGCTGCTTTTCGGGACCATTCCTGGGGTCGGCGCGATTGGTCGTTTCTCAACCGCTACATCTGGAACATCCTTGCCCTGGACGAGCCCTTGTACCAAGACGGGCATGCTTTTGATTATCTTTGCTATACCACCGTGGACTACGGCAGTAGTTTTCGGCACCTGACCGCCGGTTGGATAGCCGGGCCGGAGAAGGTTTTGCCCATCGTAGCCACATCCGATATGCACCAACTGGCCAGCGATGGGCAGGTGCCCAAACGATACCAAGTGGCTTTTCAGCCGGCCGGCGGCCAGTTTTGGCAGGGAGAAATCCGGCGCCCCGGGCCCGATCAGGCCTGGTTCATGCAGGATGGCGGTTTTGAGGTCAACGAGGCGGCTTGCACCTTTGCCTTTTCTTCGCCGGCCGGTCATCGCCTGACCGGACGGGGCATGTCCGAATTTGGTTTTCAGAGATCACCGGGCTCGGGAGCGTCTTGATGCCCCGGATGGTTGCCTTGGCCGAGGCCCAGGATCCGCAATGGGGCGGCAAGGCCCGGGGCCTGGCGCGTTTGATCCAGGCCGGTTTGCAGGTGCCGCCAGGATTTGTGGCGGTAGGCGGTGTGCCCCCAAGCGACGAGCTGCAGCCTTGGCTCGGGCGACTCAATGGGTCGAGCCTGGCGGTGCGCAGCTCGGCTAGCTGGGAAGATCATCAGCAGGCCTCCGCCGCCGGTCAGTTCCTGACCCGCCTGGAAGTGCCGCCCGAACCGCATGCCATCCGGCAAGCCATGGAGGAATGCCGGGCATCATTGACCGCGGCCCCGGCCGAGACCTACGGTGCGGAACTTCTGTCTAAGGAGGTCAGAGGCGAAGAGGCCGGCATGGCAGTGGTGGTCCAGCAGATGGTAGCGGCGGTCAGTTCCGGGGTCTTGTTTACCCAAGATCCCCGGCAGCCCAAACCGGCGGGTTCGGGTACCTTGCTGATTGAAACCCATCCCGGGCAGGGAGAGCAACTGGTCGCGGGTCGGGTAAATGCCTTTCAGTACCGGGTGGCCAGAGACAACCAGCAGTTTTCTAATCAGGGTCCACTGTCGGCGGAACTGCTCCAACGGCTGATAAAGGAAGCCTTGTGGGCCGAAAGCCAACTGGGCGAGGCCTTGGATCTGGAGTGGAGCATTGATGCCCGCGGGCAATTGTACTGGTTGCAAGCCCGATCCATTACCACCTTGGACCTGCCTCAAATCGATGAGCTCGATCATCTTCCCGAAGACCCGCAAAACGTTTGGTACACCCGGGCCAATGTGGGGGAGATGTTGCCCGGTGCGGCTACGCCACTGACCATGAGTGTTTTTGGCGAAGCTCTCAACCACGCCATGCGCAGGCTCTATGTGAAAAGCGGCGGGCTCAGCCGCGCCGATCGCGATCGACCCTTTGTCGCCAGTTTCTCAAACCATCTGTTTTTTGATCTCAACCAGATATACGCCATTGCCGGCCGGGTGGCCGGTACCACCTGCGAGGCCCTCGAAATCAGCCTGCTGGGCCGCACGGTTTCTGATCGCCCCCCGGTGACGCAAAAAGGCAGAGCCTTTCGCTTGTTCAATTTCCTGCGCTATCTGAAATACCTCCTGGGGCACAAACGGGCTTTGGCCAAGCTGCCCCGCCTGGTGGCCCAAGGGCTAGAGAGCCGCGCCAAGGATACCGAAAACTGCTACCAGGCCATTGACGCCTGGCTGCCTAACTATCGCCGCATTACCGCTAGGCACCTGCAAGTCAGCGCCTGGTCGGGTGCTTTCAATGGCGCCTTGCGCGCCCTGTTGGAAAAAGGCGGCCTGGATCGCGCCCTGCAGCAACAGTTCATGGGTGAGTTGTTGTCCCGGGTGGACGGGGTGGAAAGCGCGGCCATCATCCAGGGCTTAGAAGCAATCGCCGCGGCCTTGCCGCCAGAGTCGCCGCCGGCGGCCGACAAGTTGCTTGCTTGGCTACAATCGCCGGCCGGTCTGGCCCAGCCCGCCGGCCGCTTGTTTGCCACTTTGCTTAGCGAACACGGTCATCGCTGTGTGCGCGAGGCCGAACTGCGCGAGCGACCCTGGCGCGACCAGCCGCAACTGTTGGTCACCACCCTGGCGGCCATGCGCGGGCGCCCCGCCGGTCGCGCTGAGCAGCCAGCCGCGCTAGACCCCGAGCAAAAAGTGAGTGAGATTTGTAGCCAGTGGCCCAAGATCAATCCCAAGGCCTTACACTTTTTCACCCGCCATTGTCGCCAAGGAGTGCGCAAGCGAGAGTATTCAAAAAGCCTCCTGATCCAGGCCGGTGCCCGCCTGCGCGATGCCTATCGGGAGCTGGCCCAGCTTTTGGAACAAGACGGACAATTGCCCGATCCAGACCTGATTTTTTTCCTCTCCCATGCGGAGCTAGGCCAGCTAGTCGCCGGGCAAAATACCCAATCTCTGCAGACCCGCGCCCGCCACCGTCAACGCCTCTATCCCCAGCAAATGGACCTGCGCTTTGCCGACTTCTGTCGCGGCATTCCCCAGCCGATAGCGGACGTTCCCGATCCCGATCGGGTGCAAGACACATGGCAAGGCATGGCCGTCAGCCCCGGCCGTGCCCGCGGCCTGGTCCGAGTGCTGCGCAGCCCTGCCGATGCCCAAAAACTTCGACCCGGTGAAATCCTGTGCGCCGAATTCACCGATGTTGGCTGGACCCCCCTCTACAGCCTAGCCGCCGGTCTGCTCACCGAAATCGGCTCCACCCTATCCCACGGCGCTGTAGTGGCCCGCGAATACGGCTTGCCCCTGGTCTCCGCCCTCGATGGCATTACCCGCTCGCTGAAAACCGGCGATCAAATCGAAATGGACGGCGGCACCGGCAAGGTGATTCGGATTAAGCAATAAAGCTGGCAAATAGTGTTTTTTTTGGGGCTAGGCTCTTGACGAAAGATGCCCAATGCCGTTAAAGATACGATTGGTTTGTATTTTCACGATGAGAGCGGAAAACAATCAAGGAGGGAAATGAAATGAGAAAATGGACAGCTTGTTGGCTTGTTGGGATGATTTTGGCGGTATTTTC
>JAUVBB010000358.1 GCA_030591445.1 Deltaproteobacteria bacterium
ACGGCGTTGATCAGAACTGCGACGGCGCCAACGACTACGATCAGGATGGCGACAGCGAAAACTCTGATGCCCACGGCGGCCCCGACTGCAACGATACTGACCCCGCTATCAACACCTCGGCCGCAGATACTTGGTACGACGGAGTCGACCAGAACTGCGACGGCGTCTCTGACTACGACCAGGACGGCGACGGTGAAGACTCTGATGCCCACGGCGGCCTCGATTGCAACGACACCGACTCAGGCGTCAATACCTCGGCTGCAGAAATCTGGTACGACGGCGTTGACCAGAACTGCGACGGCATGAGCGACTACGATGCTGACGCCGACGGCGAGAACTCCAGCCTCCACGGTGGCTCCGATTGCAACGACACCGATCCGGCCATAAACACCTCGGCTACCGACGCCTGGTACGACGGCGTGGATCAGAACTGTGATGGCGCCTCCGACTATGACCAGGACGGCGACGGTGAAGATTCGGATGCCCACGGCGGCCTCGACTGCAACGACACCGACCAGGCAATAAACACTTCGGCCACCGACATCTGTTACGATGGCGTAGATCAAAACTGCGACGGTGCCTCCGACTACGATCAGGACGGCGACGGCGAAGACTCTGATGCCCACGACGGCCTCGATTGCGACGACACCGACTCAGGCGTAAATACATCGGCTACAGAAGTCTGGTACGACGGCGTAGATCAGAACTGCGACGGTGCCTCCGACTACGATCAGGACGGCGACGGCGAAGACTCTGATGCCCACGACGGCCTCGATTGCGACGACACCGATTCAGGCGTAAACACATCGGCCACTGAAATCTGGTACGACGGCGTTGATCAAAACTGCGACGGTGCCTCCGACTACGATCAGGACGCTGACGGCGAAGACTCAGACGCCCACGACGGCCTCGATTGCGACGACACCGACGCAGGCGTAAACACATCGGCTACAGAAGTCTGGTACGACGGCGTTGATCAGAACTGCGACGGCGGCTCCGATTACGATCAGGACGGCGATGGCGAAGACGCCGAAGCCAATGGCGGCCTCGATTGCGACGACACCAATCCAGCGATCCACTCCGGCGCCCAGGAAATCCACGGCGATAACCTAGACAACAACTGCGACGGCACTGTCGCCAGTCTTTCCGGTGGCGGATGCGGCTGCAGTTCCCAGCCGAACAATCCAGCCGCCGCTGCCCTTCCCTGGATCTTGCTGTTTTTGACCTTGGGTTGGAGACGGGCACGGCGTGCCCAAGCTCGCCCGGCTAAACACCACATCTAGCAGATTCCGCTAACCCCAGAACGCAGCCCGCGCCAAGCCGGCGTCGAGCAGCACCTGGTTGAGAAAGCGCCCGCCAAGAAAGATCTCATCTTTATCCTTAAGCAGCGGGTCATAGAAAACGTCGCCCACGTAACGTCCGTAGACACCCTCCGTCCCCTGGTTGGTTTGCTCCGTCCCCTGGTTTTCTCGCAAAAGCACTCTCCGATCCCTGGTTTTATTCTTGTTCGTCAAACTTGAGTTCTGCCATACGACTCTCCTCTATACAGCCAACGTCACTCCAAAGGCGTGGCCTTTAGGACGTCGCATCCAGGAGATTGTTGGGCATCCCCCGCATGTATTGTAATCATACGCAACTTGGAATCCACATATTCGTAGTGAATGGAAAAGCTGTCATATTCAAAACGGACCCAATCTCTTTCTTCTCCCATGAAGTCAGCTTTCCCCTCTGTAATTCGGTTGCCTTTATCTCTTGCATACTGAAGAGCCTCTGCCTTGGAGTTAAATCTCTTAATTCTTTCATCATCTTCATCAAACGGCTTGAATGTATTAACTTCGACCTGCCGCATGAACAGCGTGGCGAATATCTGTCTCTCGTCAAAAACAAACTGCAACCCTAGATCAGGTATCTCTGCGTGATACTGATCTGGCAGATTCTCGTGGGTACGGTCGTACTCATAAACCACCTGGACATCATACGTTTCAAAAAGGTCACACAGGCCGTCGTTCTTTAGATCCATTCCAATAAGGTCGAGATGCTTCATTCTTCTCCCTGCCTAACGTAAAGCTAAGCGGCGCGTTAGCGCGTCCTTGCTTGAGCGCTTTGTGATAACTTTCATTGTTCGGTCTCCAAGCAGTGAATATAAAACTGCAAGCTGCGTATGTGCGCACGCCAATGATTGTTATAGCTATCAAGTAAAGACACAAAAGCAACCTCCGTCCCCTGGTTTGGTTTGGTTGGTTTGTTCGGCTTACTCGTGCCGCAGTGCTTCGATGGGGTCTAGTTGGGAGGCGCGCCAGGCGGGGTAGATGCCGAAGATGAGGCCGGCGGAGGAGGAGATGCCTAGGGCTACTAGGACCGCCCAGGCGGGGGCGGCGGCGGGGAGGCCGGCGAGGGCGCGGGTGAGGAAGGCGGAGCCGTAGCCCAGGCCTAGGCCGAGTACGCCGCCTACGGTGGATAGCATGATGGCTTCGGCGGTAAATTGGAGCAGGATGTGGCGCTTGCGGGCGCCTAGGGCCATGCGGGTGCCGATTTCGCGGGTGCGTTCGGTGACTGACACCATCATGATGTTCATGATGCCGATGCCGCCTACCAACAGGGACAAGAAGGCGATGCCGGTGGCGGCCAGAGCGATGCTATCGGTGATGCCGGAAATGGTGTCGACCAGAGATTCGTTGGAGAAGACTTCGAAATCGTTGTCTTGTTCCGGTTTGAGTTGACGCTCGCGGCGCAGAATCTGGATGGTGCGATCGCGGGTACTCTCAAAGCGATCAATATCAAAAGCCTGGACGGTGACCGCCACTGAGCGGTTCTTGCCATAAATGTGAATGAAAGAGGTGATGGGAATCAAAACGAAATTGTCGCGGCCGCCGCGGCCCATGAAGCTGCCTTTGGAGGCAAAGACCCCAGCTACCAAGAAGCGACGCCCGCTCATGCTCACGAATTGACCCACGGCGGTGGAATGCGGAAACAAGGTGGCGGCCACATCGGCGCCCAGCACCATCACCTTGCGTTCGTGTTGGCCATCAAAAGCGTTGATGGTTCGGCCCATGGACAGATCATGGCCATTGTTGGTGGCAAACTCCGGTGTGCCACCGAAAACCCGGATGTTGGGCAGCGTGTCTGCATATCGGGAACGCACTTTCGCGCCCCAGGTGCGCAGTTCGGCGCCCACATATTGGGCGGCTTCGTTGCGTTCCCGGACCGTGTCGGCGTTTTCTACGGTTAGGTCCTTGCGTTTGCGCCACTCGGCCCATTTGCGCCCGCCGCCCATGTGCATCCGGGGCCGTTTCTGGACCTGGATGGTGTGACTGCCCAAACCGGTGAATTGACTGTTTACGAATCGATCAAAACCGCTGGTCATGGCCATCATGGCCACCACTGCCCCTACCCCGATGACAATGCCCAGGGTGGTCAGGCCGGATCGAAGTTTGTTGGCCGATAAGGCAGAGAAGGCATCTTTGCTAAGATCGAGGATTCGCATCAGTCATACCGCAAGGCCGCAATGGGGTCCAATTGGGAGGCTCGCCAGGCCGGATAGATGCCAAAAAACATGCCCACCGCGGTCGAAAATCCAAGTCCGGCCACGATGGCCGTCACCGACACCTGGGCCGGCAAGGGCGAAATTGCCTCCACCACGTAGGCCACCAGAAAGCCGGCGCCAAGGCCAATCACACCGCCTAGTCCGCTAAGCACCAGGCTTTCTACCATGAACTGAAACAGAATGGTTCGGCGCTTGGCGCCCATGGCCTTGCGCACCCCGATCTCGCGGGTACGTTCGGTCACCGAGACCAACATGATGTTCATAATGCCGATTCCGCCCACTGCCAGCGAGATCATGCCCACCAGCACAATGACCAGAAACAGGGTTCCGGTAATGTCGCGATAGACTTCCTCGAAGGCCTTCTGGCGATTGATCGAAAAGTCGTCGACCTCGGCGGGACGCAAGCCGCGCACCCGCCGCATGATGCCCTTAAGTTCATCCTCGGTCGCGTCCATGTCCAGACCGGCCACCACCTTCAAGGCAATGTCCATCCCGTGCCGGTAGCCGAAGGCCTGGCGAAAACGGCCCAGGGGCATGGTGGCATTGACATCCAGGCTGTTACCCAGAAAACTGCCCTGGGCTTTTAACACGCCGATGACCTGATAACGCAAGCCGCGGATGACGACTTTCTTGCCCAAGGGCTCGGATTGGCCGAACAAAGTATCGGCCACCTCCGCTCCCAATACCACAAAGGGCCGATCGTGACTTACATCGGCCGGAGTCAAGAAACGCCCGCGCTCGATCGAATAACCGGATATGCGCGAAAACTCGCTGGTGGTGCCCAATATGTCCACATCGGTGATCTTTTCGCCGCCAAAGGCAACGCTGGCATTGCGGTGCTCGCGCAAGGCCATGGCCTCGGCAAAAGGGGCGAGCTCGCGCAGACGTTGGTACTGCCAGTCGGTGATGGGCGGTCGATGTCGGTACCGGGAATGGTGACCCCGCGAGACCCAGGGCCATCGGGTCAGGTACAGTGAGCGCGCACCCATCAAACTCAATTGGGTGCTCACGCCCTGGTTCAGGCCTTGGATAATGGACAAGATGCCGGTGACGGTCATGACCCCGATGATGATTCCCAGGGCGGTGAGACTGGCGCGGAACTTGTTGGCCAGCAAGGATCGCAAAGCCACGCCCACGCCGGTGCTGACGGCGACCCAGTTGGATAGCCACCAGTGCCAGGCTTTCGTCGGCCCGGGGCCGGATTTGGAACTAACGCCCATGCTTAGATCGGCGAGACCGCCCTTTGCTTCCCTTTTTTTTCTCGGTGGTAACCAGACTTCCCTGCTTCAGGTCCTTGGCTAGGGCCCGATAGGGACCGGAGATGATTTTCTCGCCCTCCTCTAGGCCTTCGAGGATTTCGATGCGAGTATCGGAGGACAAACCAGTCTTTACCGGCCGGGCTTGGACTTTGCCGGCATCCATGGCAAAAACCACCTCAATCGGATCTTCCACGGTCGGCTTCTCGCTTTTCTGGTCGTCCTTCCCGGCCGGCGGCTTGATCTCGGAAGGCCGCCGCAGGGTTACGCTTTGAATAGGAATGGTCAAGGTCTGGTCGCGGTGATCGGTGCGAATTCTCACCGTGGCCGACATTTGCGGGCGCAAAACGGCCTCCGTTTTACCCACCTGGACCACAATCCTAAAATTGGTCACTTCGGACTCGGTCCATTGGTTGCGGGTAATGCCGGCATTGCCGATTTCCTTGACCTGCCCGGAAAAGACCTGATTGGGATAGGCATCAACCTCGATTTCGACTTCGTCTTGCGGGGAAATAATCACCACGTCCCGCTCCCCCACTTCCACTTCGACTTCCATGCTGGACAAATCAGCCAGGGTCAAGATGATGTCTTCTCTGAAATCCCCGCCCGAAACGCGCTCGCCTCGTTCCTTGAACTGCTCGATCACCACGCCCGACATGGGCGCCAGGATGGTGCATTTGTCGAGATCTTTGCGGCTCTTCGAGAGCATGGCGCGAGCCTGGGCCAGTTGGCCTTCACTGGCTTCTACTTCCGCCTGGGCCATGGCCAGATCGGCTTGACTTCTCTCCAGGTTGGCCGCCGAGGTCAGATCTTTGCGATACAAACCTCGGATCCGGCGTTCCTCCCCCTGCACCCGCCGCAAGGAAGCCTGGGAAAGTTTCAGGCGGGCCTGGGCGGTTTTCTCCGCCGCCAAGGTTTCGGCAACCCGCGCCCGGTACACCTCCTGGTCTACCTCCACCAGCAATTGGCCCTGCTCGACCCGATCACCGTCCTTGACCGTCAGTTTTCGGATGTAACCGCCAACGTCGGCACTGACTTTCACCTGGGTTTCGGGACGTATTTTGCCCGAGGCAGTCACCACTTGAGTAATGGCCTCCATGCGCGCCGGCTCGACCTGGACTTCTATTCTGACTTCCTCTTTCGGCCCCAGGTTCCGAATCAGCACCGCGCCCAAGGCAGCGGCCAGCACGAGGATGAGTAGCAGCCTTTTCTTGTTCATGGATGATCTCTTTTCAGGTAATGATCCATCAAATCTCCGTGGGCATGGTAGCTTCTGGCCTGGGCGATCTTGGCGTCATACTCGGTTTGCACCCGCGAGAGGCGGGCTCGGGTCACCGCCAACTGGGCATCGCGCAGCTCCAGTGCCGTGCCCTCCCCCACCTGGTAGCGCTCTTCGGCCAGGGCCAACTGCTGGCCGGCGGCCTGCAAATTCTGGGATTCAATCCGGGCGATGTTGTCCAATCGGAGAAGATCTTTCTCCGCCCGGCCGGCTTGGGCCGCCAATTCTTGCCGCACCCGTCGTTGCTCATGCGTCACCCAGTTTACCTGCGCCTCGGCCTCTTCTATTCGGGCCGAGGTCAAAAACCCATCGAAGATCGGAAAATTGACGCGCAAGAAAAATGTCAACGAGTACAGCTCATCGAAGCGAGAATACACTTTATAAAACTCAGGATGCTGGCGACTATAGGACACGCTGCCGGTTACTTGCGGCCATCTCTCGCTGCCAATCAAATCCACATCCAGGCGGGTAAGTTCTTGGGTCAAGCGCAATTGGCGCAAACGCAGGTTCTTGTCCAGGCTCGCGTCCGAGGCTGCTTGGCTGGTGGCTGGCGAATCAGGCACGGCTTCGGCGATCTCCAGTGCGTCGGTGGGCAAGCGTCCCATGCGCAAATTCAACTCAATCTTGGCTTTCTCAACCACCGCCCATTGTCTTTCGATGGCAATGCGGTCTTCGCCGACACTCACTTGCGCCTTGGCGACATCTACCTTGGAATCAGCCCCCAAACGCAGGCGTTCCTGCACCAGGGCCAGCTGTCCTTGACTAAGCGTCAAAGACTCTTGAAAAACCCGCAGCGCCTCTTGCGCCTTGAGCAATTGATAGAAGGCGGCAATCACTTCCATGGCCACATCTTCGCGGGTCACTTGTACCTGGAGGCGAGAGCGGTCGAGGTCCCGATCCGCGCGCCGAACCTGCTGCCACATTTTGCCACCGTCGTAGATATTCTGGGCCAAGTGGAAGCCAAACGAATGGGTGTCTTCCTGACTGGCCGGAATTTGTATTTCGTAGCTTATCTGGCCATCGCTGTAGACCCGGTCTTGTTCTCCTTGCAGCAGGTAGCCTTCCTGGAAAAACACGTCCAAGCGGGGCAAATAGCCGGCGCGCGCCCCTTGCCGCCGGGCCTGGGCCTGCGTCACCCCGCGTTGGGACAAAGACACTTCAGGGTTCTCGGCCAAGGCAATCTGCAGGCAATCTTCAAGATGCAAGACCGCCGCTTGGGCCAAGAAGAACACGCTTATCAGCAAGCAGGACATATCGATATCTTTCCTTGAAAATTATGACAGGCCGCGGCCGGCAAAACCCAGCGCCAGCCACAGCAGCACGCCGCCGGCCCCGGCCCAAGCCTTGCCCCAACCGGCGGCCCGGCCGGCACTGAAAAACAAAACGGCCATCCAAATCCAAATTGGATCCACCAGAAATAGACCAGGCAAGGTCTCCCCACTTCCCATCAGCGCCGCCAGGTTGGTCCGAAAAACCCCCTGGCTTTGCAGGGGATCGATGCCCGGGTAGTGCAAAATCACCGGCACCGCCATCAGGTTGCGCACCGCCAAAGGCAACCACAAGTGCCCAGCCAAACAGTTAGCAGATTTCAG
>JAUVBB010000174.1 GCA_030591445.1 Deltaproteobacteria bacterium
AAACAGGCCGCAATACAATTCATCATCCGAGGCGGTCAGGCCCAGGTTGGTGGTTGCGAAAGTTTGATAGACCATCTGCTCGGGACGTTGGCATAAGCCATGCGCCTCACCTGGCGAGCCCACCCATAACGCGTCGCGGAAGGTGCGGCCCACCACGCCCAGTATGGCCCCGAAGTTATCGCCTACTTCGGCCGGGCTAAGTACGCCCGGGATGTCCTGATGCCAGCGCTGGTGCCGATCATGGGAGAGTTGCTGGCTGGACTGGGACAAAAACACATCGACCAGGCCGGCGTCTTCGTCACCCCGGACTTCATGGCCGGGCACCCCCACCGCCAGGCTGTCACAGGCCACGGAGCGAAGGCCGTAAGGTTTGACATAAAATGACCGCTTTTGATTGTTCAAGCGGCCGGTAGCCAAAGCCGCGCCGAACAGATCATCTGGGCTCTCGATGCCATCTTCGCTCAGGGAGGCTTGGCGCAGCAGTTGATCGTCGTCCGCGGTCAGACCGTGTCCGCGTTGGCCGTAAAGCACATGAACCACGCCTACGCGCTGCCGGGAACCAATGCCCTCCTGGGGCACGCCCACTGCCAAGTCGCTCGCCCGATCACAATTGAAGTCGCCGGCCGCCAAGACCTCACCGAAGTAGTCGGAGTGTTCGGGCGTTCCCCAAATCCCGGGAGTCGCCTGGCTAAACAAGTCGATGCGCAATGCCGCCTTGAGGGTGGCAGCCGGCGCGCCATCAAG
Organism: Deltaproteobacteria bacterium; assembly: GCA_030591445.1. Lineage (GTDB taxonomy): Bacteria > Myxococcota > B64-G9 > B64-G9 > B64-G9 > JAUVBB01. The sequence continues at coordinate 745 of JAUVBB010000174.1, forward strand.
CAAAGCCGCGGATCCGTAAAGCACGGCTACCTTGCCGGCTATGCGCATACCGCTACTGGTGGGAACCAAGGCGGCCGGCATGCCCACCGCCACATCATCTACGCCATTGCCGTCAAAATCTCCCACGGCCAGAGAAGAACCCAGCAAGGTGGTGACGAACACGGAAGTGCCGGGATCCAGATCCGCGGGTCTCAATACCAGGTCCGGAGGAGTCTTGGTGGCCGGCACATCCAGATAACTTTCGTCCATCAGCGACCGGCGGGGTGTGATCGAGCTCACCGTGCCATCTCCGAACCAAAAATAAAGCATGCCCTGGTCTTCCTGAGGAAAACCCACCACTCGATCCAGATGGCCGTCCCCATTGAAATCTCCCACTAACGAGCGGGGACGGAATGCGTCGTGACTCTTGGTGATGGCTGACTCCTGAGCCTGGAATTCCGGAGCTTCTAAACCTGCCATTTGTCCACATCCAACCAACAATCCACTGGCCATAACCATTGAGCTGATTGTTTTGTTCATGAAGATTTCTCCCATAGGTTTGTGTTCCTATGGTTGAACCACGAATGGGCAAATCCGACCATGGGCAGACGCGACAATCCCCTGCACAATGGCGCCAAAGCCAAAAAAAGATTGACTCAATTTGCATTCATCCTAGGTATTTGGCATTGTACTCACGATCTCCATGTCCATAATCTTGCGGAGGAATTGGTGGCCAAGCAGGACGGTGATGATATTCTCCGCGTTCAGCGCGACATTGCGATTGCCATCGGTTCTTCTACCGAATTGAGCTCGGCGCTGGAGAAGACGCTGGCCCTGTGTATGGAGATCGATGGCATCGAGGCAGGCGGTGTCTATCTCCTGGAGGTAGGGACTGGTTGTCTGCGCCTGCTTTCTCACCGCAATCTCTCGTCGGAATTCGTCAATGAGGTCTCCTTTTTCGAAGCCGACTCCCCGCAGGCCAAGATGGTTGGCCTCGGCAAACCCATTTACCGGCAGCACATCGATATCGCGCCCAGCATCGACCCGGTTCGCCAGCGCGAGGGTCTGCGCGTGCTGGCGGTCATCCCCATCATGCACGAGGGCCGGGCTCTGGCTTTTCTCAACCTGGCTTCGAGGCAGCTCGACGATTTTCCCGCTGGTACGCGCAATGCCATTGAAACCATTGCTGCCCAGATTGGCGCCATGCTGGCCCGCATCGAAGCCGAAGAATCCCTGCGCCAGAGCGAAGCGCGCTTCCGGGAGTTGGCTGAGCTTTTGCCCGGAATCGTCTTCGAGACCGATGCCCAGGGCGTGTTTACCTTCGTCAACAGTCGTGGCTTCGAGTTCAGCGGCTACGGTCCCGCCGACCTGGCGGCCGGGTTTTCGGTATTGCGTTTGATAGCGGCCGAGGATCAACAACGGGCTATCAAAAATATACAGGCGGTCTTGGCCGGAGAAGATCTGATTGTGAACGAGTACCAGGCCGTGCGCAAAGACGGCAGCACCTTTCCCATTGTCATTCGCTCGGCGGTCATTGTTCATGACGGCAAGCCGGTGGGTCTGCGTGGCCTGATCCACGACATCACCAAACGCAAGCAGCTTGAGCAACAGCTGGCGGCGGCGGCAAAAATGGATGCGGTTGGCCAATTGGCCGGCGGGATTGCCCACGATTACAACAACCTCATGACCAGCATCCTCGGTTACGCCAACTTGTTGGTGAGAAGAATGCCGGCCGGCAGCGCCAACCATCGGGCGGCGGCCACCATCGAGCAAGCGGCCGAACGGGCGACGGATTTGACCCGTCAGCTGCTCGGCTTTGCCCGTCGCGGCAAGAACCGTATCGAGCCGGTTGATCTCCATCAAATCATCGCCGACGTGGTAGAGCTCTTGTCTCACAGCATTGACCAGAGCATCACCATGACGACTGAGCTGCGGGCGCACTCGGCAAATGTGCTCGGCGATCCGAACCAGCTTCACCAGATCTTGATGAATCTGGCCATCAACGCTTGCGATGCCATGCCGGACGGCGGCGCCATCGCGATTGGCACCGCCAACATTGATATCGAAGAGGCGTCTGGCGACGCCGTGCCCCTGGCTGCGGGCGAATACATTGGCGTCACCGTCACCGATAACGGCGTTGGCATTCCCGCCGCCCAACAGCAACAGATATTCGAGCCCTTCTTTACCACCAAGAATCCGGGAATCGGGACCGGCTTGGGGCTGGCCATGGTTTACGGGATTGTCGGCAACCACGACGGCCGGGTGCAGGTAAAAAGCGAACTCGGGCATGGTTTCGCCATCACCATCCAACTGCCCATTTGCCCGGACACCGTCTCATTCCCGCTGGCCGACTCGAAAACTCTGCTCGCCACCGGGTCAGGCACTATCCTGATTGTCGACGATGAACCGATGGTCCGATACGTGCTACAGGAGATGCTCGAGGCCATCGGCTACCAGGTGCTGGTAGCCGGCAGCGGCAGCGAGGCGCTCGACATCTACCGCACCGATGGCAAAGAAGTAGACCTGGTTATCATAGATCTAATGATGCCCAATATGGACGGGCGAGCTTGCTTTGCCGCGCTCAAGGAACTCGACAGCCAGGTCCGTGCCTTGCTGTCAACCGGCTTCAGCTTGGACGGCAGCGTCCAGAGCGCCCTTGATGCCGGCATGCACGGATTTATTCAGAAACCATACGAAATCAAGAAGTTAGCAGATGTGATCTCAAAAGCTATCCACGGCCAAATCTAAGTGCGACCGACCCATAAACGACTGAGTACCCTGGACATATTTCGTGAGCTGGACAAATCCAACTGTCGCGAGTGTGGTCTGCCCAGCTGCATGGCTTTTGCCTCGCAAGTGTACCAAGGCCAACGCCAGCTCGATGAATGTCCTCGTTTGGACCCGGCAGTGCTCAGCCGCCTGGGAGGCAAACTCGCGGCCGGAAGTGAGGCGCCTTGGTCTGGTGAAGAGGCTCTGAGCAAATATCAGGCCCGTTTTGGTAAGGGTGTGGATCTGGCCGGCCGGGCCGAAAAATTGGGTGGCTGGATGCGGGCCGGCCGCCTGGTTTTTCATTGCCTGGGCAAAGTGTTCGAACTAGACCGCGAAGGTGAGCTGCATTCCGACTGTCACCAGAATCCCTGGCTGCAGGTACCCATGCTCAGCTATGTGCTCGACTCGGCCGCCAAAGATGCCAGCGGTGATTGGGTGCGTTTTGCCGAACTCAAAGGCGTAAGTTCCTGGGTTCGCTTTTTTGAGCACAGTTGTGTCCAGCCCCTGTTGGAAATGGCCCGACAGGATCCCGTGCTGCTGCAAGACATACTACAGTTGTTTGCCGCCCAGACCGGCCTGGATGGTTTTGAGGCCGACGCTTCGTTTTTGCTATTGCCCTTGCCCAAAATACCCTTCTTGTTTACCTATCAGGCACCGGACCATGAGTTTCCAGAAGGCTTCGCCGTATATTTAGATCGCACGGCCGAAGACAACCTCGATCCGGAAAGCCTGTTCCGCCTAGGCCGCGGCCTGGCCGAGATGTTTCGACGGATTGCCTGCCGTCATGGGCTGCCCCTCGGGGCCGGGTGAGATAGATTATCTCTAACCGAAGTATTGTGATTCGGTGGCCACCTGGGCGGCGGATTTTCGGTCTTGGCGGTCGAGCAGAGCCTGGGCGGCGCGACGGCCCATTTCGACGCTATGATCCATGTTGTTGTAACGGAACAGGGCGTTGCGGCCGATGGCCATGAAGTTGCTAAGGCTCTCGCCGTAGGCCAGCACGGTATTGACTCGTTCCTGGTAGCCGATGTCGTAAATGGGATAGGCCTCGGGGGCCCGGTGAGTGCGGATGTCTACGATGTCGGCCGGATGCAAATCGGCAAAGCCCATGCGCTGTAGATCGGCGCTCACTCGTTCGGCCAGTACGGCGTCGGTGGTGTTCCAGGTGGCATCACCCACATCGCAGGTGATTTCGGCGCAGAGCACGGTCTTGCCGGCTGGGGCGTTGTTGATGCTGAAGTTGACCGACTCCGAGAGCCGGTTGCCGGCAAATTGTTCTTCGGGGAGGTAGATCCAGTGGTCATCGGCGATGGCGGGTCGGTTCAAGAACAAGTAGACGAAGACAATGGCGCGAAAGCGTAAAGAGTCTGCGGCCTGGATCACGGGGGCGGGTACCGCCCGGGGATTCAACTTGACCAGATCGTTAAGCGGAATAGTGCTGATAAGCTCGTCGCAGGCAAATTTCTGGTCGCCGGCGCGGACCTGGCTGATGCGTTGGCCTTTGCGATTGATGCCGGTGACCGCTTGCCCACAAAGTACTTGGCCGCCCAGGCTTTCAACCTCTTGGGCCATGGCCCGACACAGGGCGCCGATGCCGCCTTGGGCCGGATAATAGAAAGAAGAGGCATAGGTGCGGGGCTGGTTGCCGGCTTTGCGCAGCGATTTGACCAAGGTGTCCCACAGGCTTAGCAGGCTGATGCGTTGGCTGGCCCAGTCGGCCGAGATGCGTGAGCAGGGAATGCCCCAGGCCTTCTCGGTGTACTGTTTGAAGAAAATTTCGTACAGGGTGCGGCCAAAGCGGGATTCGACCCATTCTTCGAAAGATCGATCGGCACTCGGCCGTAGCAGGCCGCGTCCGCGCGCCCAGGCGTAATCGGCCAAAATTCGAGCGGTAGTGGCCGGCGGCATGGAGAACATGGCATTGCCGACTTGCAAGGGATAGTGAAAAAAGCGTCCCTGCAAAAAGATGCGGCTTTTTCGCTCTTTGTGCAGTAGTTCGCCGCCCAACAAACGCTGGAATTCCGCTACTTGGTCGGCATCATGGATGAGCAGGCGATGGGGGCCCAAATCATAGGTGAATCCATCTTCGGAGTACGACCGCGCTAGCCCGCCTACAATGGCCTCGCGCTCAAGTACGGTCGGTTTTACGCCCGCCCGGGCGAGTTCCAGCGCGCAGGTCAAACCGGCCAGGCCGGCTCCTAGGATGACGATTTGCTTGTCCACGGTGGGCATACTACCGATGGTGCCCAGGGGAGTCAAACCCCTAGGCGACCACCGGTTTACAGAGATAGAAATGACTTAGAGACAACCGGCGTATTCAATCAGGGTGCAGATAGGTTTCTGATCACAGGTGTTGAGGGCATAGCCGTCCGGGCACTGGTAACCGCTTAGCTGGCCCAAGTCGAATACGCCATCGATGGCGTCCAGGGTCGAAAAGATAATATTGTTGAGATAGTCAGCCGCCATCATGTCGGCGTCGGTGGCCAAGGAACCGGGCAAGAATGGTCCGGCGATTTCGGCGCCGAAGGCCACGGCTTGTCCGTCATTGAGACCTTCGATTTCGATAATGTTGAGACCCGCCGACAGGGTGACCGGTTTGATCCACCAGTAGCGGAAGTTGTCTATGTCACTTGAATCTTTCTCAAATACCATGTTTCCATTGACGGAAAAGCGCATCCGGTTGTCGGCGCCGGTGCCAACCAAGTATTCTCCGGACTCGGCGATATCGATGCAAGTTGTGAAGCCAATCCACTCGTGGGTCGGAGTCTGGGTGGGGAAAGTAAGGCCCTCGTCATACAGTGCAGAATCGCAAGCCCAAACGCCGACATCGTTCAAGCGGCTGATCGAGGCATTGTATCCGGTTCCCCAGGGGGCGGCCTGCAAGACCGTGCCGCCTGGATAAATCGCGCCCAACATCGAGTAGTTGGGATTGGTCAAGGCTTTACACACATGATAGATGGTTTGGCTGGCGGTGGCTTCTACCGAGTCAGTGCGAATGCAGGATTCCCCATCGGGAGTCAGATTGAATCCTTCCGGGCATTTGCAAATTTCGCATTCTTCCATGGGCAATACCAGGTCGTCTTTGCAATAGGCCGCCCAGGTGATAATGGGCTCTTTTACGGTTTGGCAACAGACTTCTTCGCAGTAATCCATGGGCAAGACCTGGCTGGCCGGGCATTCTCCGGCCGGGACGATCAAGTGGGTTTCGAGCTTACAGCAGGTATCTTCGCAATAGTCCATCAAGGCGATTTGACCATCTGGGCATTCGCTGGCTGGAATTACCAAGAAGCCTTGGTCGGTCTTGCAGCAAATGTCACATTCCTGGACGTGAATCGGAAAACTCAAGGAAGTAGTAGCGCCGTAAGTATCGGTTACCGTTACCGATATTTCGTATGATCCTACCGTGTGGGCTACAAAATCAACCGGCGAACCGATGGCTGGGCTAAAGGAGAAGGTACCTGCCGCGGGCGCTTCCGGCCATACCAGCACTTGCCAGCTGATTTCGATGGCGTCCCCGTTGGGGTCTTCGGCAGTCAGAGAAATCTGAACCGGCTCGCCCACACAGATGAACTTTCCGATATCCAAGTCAATTCCGGTGATTACGGGGGGATCGTTCAAACCCACCACGATGTCTCCGCCGCCATCTGGATCGCCTTTGCATTGCGCCATGAGTACGATTTCAGTTGTGTGTCCGGGAGAAACGTCAAATTCCCCGGAAACCGGCGCGCAATCCTCGGAGGGCTTTTTGGGGTTCTGCATCGGGGTAGCGCTGACTTCACAGTGACCCGGAGGAATTGTTGCCAATAAATCAGAAAAAAGATGATTTTCACCGGCGGCAGGATCCAGCCAGGGCGCCAATGTTTCTGTCTCAAGTTCTACATACTCACTCAGCGAAAAACCATTGTCACATTCGATCTCATAATAAAATCCGTTTACATCTCTATCACTTGCAGCTGTTACCGTACTTGTGATGGTCGCGGTAGCATCGGTAGAAATCGTACCGCTACACGCCGCCAAGCCCATCGTCGCCACCATTGCGACCATACCCATTCCCATGTTTCCCTTTTTCATTTGCGTCCCTTTCATGTTTTCATACTACACAAATACCAAAAATATCCATCCATACTGCAACTGATGGCCCTCCTACATTATTTTGGTATCTTGGTCAAGCGCAATTAGGCAAATATCCCTAGAAATGTGCCTATCTGACTATTCTTGTCTGATTTATGACCAATACAATTCAAAACATGCCAGAAAAACAACCAATATGTACGATGAACAACCTTGATTTGTAACCAAGATATTTGTAGTATATAGAAATGAAAAGAGATTCTTTGAAAGAATTGTTGGCTTGGAAAATCCAAGACAAGAGAAAGCCCATTCTTCTTAGAGGGGCTCGACAAGTTGGAAAAACCTACTTGGTTAGGGAATTGGCTAGCTCTTTTGATTCGTATGTCGAGATCAATTTTGAGCAAGAGCCCGATCTTGTACGAATTTTTGATCGTGATTTGAATGCCAAACGCATTATCCGTGATCTTGGTATCTCAACCGGCCTTGACCTCATCCCTGGAAAATCTCTGCTTTTTCTCGACGAAATCCAAGAATGCCCCAATGCCATTAAGGCCTTGCGATACTTCTATGAAGAGATTCCAGATCTCCATGTAATAGCTGCAGGGTCATTGATTGACTTTGCCTTGGAAAAAACAGGGCTTCCCGTTGGAAGAGTCTCCCTATACTATCTATTTCCTTTGTCGTTCCATGAATTCCTGACCGCTCGAGGCCATGAGAAGTTAAGGCACGGTATCGGTGAATCTTCGCCGCTCAACCCGCCCAACCCAGCCATCCATGAAAAAGCATTCTCTTTATTGATGGAATATTTTGCCATTGGCGGGATGCCGGAAATCGTCGATGCCTGGTGTAATAACCAAAACATAAAAGAGTGTTATCAACTTCTTCACTCCCTTGTGGAGACATTTAGACAAGACTTCGAGAAATACTCCAGACGAAGAAATCAGATCGCTCATTTGAATCTCTTGCTGGAGAAAATTCCTACCATGCTTGGTGAGAAGTTTCGGTACAACCGAATCAACGCGGATCTGAGAGGTCGAGAAATATCACCGGCACTTGAACTGCTTGAAAAAGCGTGTCTCATCTACCGGGTATACCACACGGCCGCAAATGGAATTCCACTGGGGGCCGAAGTCAGGCAAGATCGATTCAAAGTCATCATGGTTGATATTGGCCTTTGCCAATCTCTACTTGGATTTGATCCCGGTAGTTGGATTGTCAACAGCCGACAGGCACTATCGAATAAAGGCAAGTTGACCGAAGCCTTTGTGGGCCAAGAATTAATCGCCTACGGGAATCTAAGGCGGAGACCTGGTTTGTACTATTGGCACCGTGACAAAAGAGGAAGTCAAGCTGAAGTAGATTATGTGGTGGCTTCCCAAGCAGAAATACTTCCCATTGAAGTGAAAAGCGGAGCGGCCGGAAGCTTGAAGAGCCTCCATCTTTTCATCAAACAAAAACAAAGACCCCTTGGATTTCGTTTATGGCACAACACCTACCGCAGAGATGGCAAGGTCCTCTCGTATCCGCTCTACGATGTGACCGGCATTGAGGAAAAACTGGAAACTGGGCAAATGTAGTTGTTGTCAATTCGCTTGGGCTGAGCCGGAAGAACGGATCTCGGGTCTATTGGCTGGGCTTGATGACTTGGCTAAGTGCGTTGGCCAGTTCGGTGATACCGTAGGGTTTGGAGACCACGCCGGCGAAGCCATGATCGCGGTAGTTGGCCATGACTGGGTCGTTGGAGTAACCGGACGAGACGATGGCCCGGACTTTGGGATCGATGGCGAGCAATTGTTTGATAGTCTCGGCTCCGCCCATGCCGCCGCGGATAGTCAAATCGAGCACCAGCACGGCATAGGGTTTTCCGTTTTTGCTGGCGGCCTGGTACATTTCAATCGCCCCTTGTCCGTCGGCGGCTACATCGACTTGGTAACCGAGTGCCCGGATCAGTTCGCCGGCGACAGTCTGAATCTGTTGGTCATCATCCATCAGCAGCACCCGGCCAGAGCCATAGACAATCGCCTGGGTGATCGGGTCTTTTTTCGAAGCGACGTCCTCGGTGGCAGGCAAGAGGATCTGAAAGCGACTGCCCTCCCCGAGCACGGAATGGGCCTGGAGGTGCCCGCCATGGTTGCGAATGATGGAGTAGCAGGTGGCCAGACCCAGGCCGCTGCCCGCCTGCTTGGTGGTGAAATAGGGGTCGAAGATCTTGGGCAGGATTTTCTTGGCAATGCCGATTCCCTGATCGGCGATTTCGATTTTAACGTAATCACCCGGCGAGATCGAGGGCGATTGGTCTTTGTCTTTTGGGTCGATGACTACATTTTCAGCCTTCACCGAGATGGTGCCGCCGGTGGGCATGGCTTGGTCGGCATTGATGACCAGGTTGTGGAGGCACTGGCTAAGCTGTCCAGTGTCGGCGGACACCGGCCACAGGTCCTCGGCGATGTCGAAGCGGGCCGAGGCCTTCGATCCGTGCAGGGCAAACTCAACCCAGTCGGGCAGTTTATTGCTCAGATGCACGGTCTTTTTCACCGGGTGACCGCCGCGGGCGAAGGTCAGCAACTGGCGGGTCAAGGCACTGGCGCGCACGCAAGCCTGTTCTGATTCGGCCAGCATGCGGGCGCTTTCACTCTGAGGGTCGAGTTTCCAGCGGGCCAATTGAATGCTGGCCGTGATCGAAGCCAGCAGGTTGTTGAAGTCATGGGCGATGCCGCCGGCCAGAATCCCGACCGACTCCAGTCGTTCGGTTTTGCGTTGCTCGTCTTCCAGCCGTTTGCGGGCGGTGACATCTTGAAAGACGCAGGCGAATTGACCGGCCTGGGGCCTAAAGGCGTGGACCTCGTAGTGGCGGTCGAGCGGCTGGGAATAGTTTTCAAAGCGGGTGGCTTCTCCGCCGAGGGCGATTTTCCCGTAAGTTTCGATCCAATGCTCTTCGATGTCGGGCATGACTTCGCGTACCGTGCGGCCGATGATGTTTTTTGCCGACAGCCCGGTTAGGGCTTCGAATCCGGGGTTGACGTTGAGAAAGCGGTAGTCGACCGGACGGCCCTGATCATCGAGGATGATTTCGTGGACCGCAAAGCCATCCATCATTTTTTCAAAGAGCAACTGGTAATTTTCTTCCGACTGGACCCGATCTTTACGTAGCTGCTCTTCCCGCATTTTCTGCTCGGTGATGTCGCGGGTGTATTCGCAAAAGCCAACTACCTTGTCGCCGTCATAGACCGGGTTGAAAGATACCTCGAAGTGCAGGGTTTGGCCCTGGTGTTGGTAGGAGTAGTTTTCTTTGAATTTCTCGCCGCCCAGTACCCGACGGTGCATGGCATCCCAAGAAGCGCGGCTCTCATCGTCGATCAGGGTATGGGGTTGGAGCCCGGGTTTCATATCGATGCCCAGCAATTGCTTCATGGCGCGGGCATAGTTGGAGTTGAAGACTACCGGCTTTGCCTCGGCGTCGCTGAACAGAATGAAGTCATCGGTATTTTCGATCAAGGCCATTAAATCAGCCTTGGTGATTTCTCTCGATTCTTGGCTACTCATGGATTTAGCTTAGCGCGGGTCAAACCTGGAATTCAAGCAAGAAGAGTATTTTGGTAGACAATGCCGATCAGAACAGCAAGAGGCGGGCGGTTTTGGGATCGTGGGCGCCGGGGCAGCCCAGAGCGAAGGAGACATGATGGGAGCTTAGCTTGGTCACCCGAGCGCAGCGGCGGCCGAGCATATCGCCGCGCCGAAGCAAGTGCCCCCGGTCGTTTCGGTCTACCACCCAGGCGCTGGAGCCGCCGGGCAGGTGCAGGGTGGCGCGCAAGCGGTAGTAGGCCAGGGGCAAGGCTTCTGGTTTCAAGAGAGCTTTGCTGGTCGTGACCTCCGGACTGCTGGTGCTCAGAGTGCGACCTTGTCCCTGGGGGTTCGTCAGGCGGATAGCGCTCATCCGGATGCGCCGCACCTGCTCGCCGTTTGCTAAGCTATCCCCTTTGCGAACCCAGCTTAGGCGTCGACCGTGGCGAATCAGGGCCTGGCTTTGGCCATTGCGGCTCAGCACGGCCAGCAGGGTCGCTTGTTTTTGTTTGGGGCCGGTATCTTCAGGCCGGCGGCAATGAGCCCGCCAGGTCGGCGTGCTGGTCTGGGCCGGGATCAAAAAGGTGGAATCTTGTTCGTCGAGCAAGCGTGTTTTGCTGGTAGCCAGCAGCAGTGCCAAAAGGGAAGCGGCCGGGACGCGTCGCAGGTGCAGGTTTGCTGGTCTTGGTTTCTCTCGGCAGTCGATCACCTGTGGCTTGCCGGCCAGGGCGGCGGTAAGTTCTGCCAGGGGAGCCTCGGTGGCGTGGAGGCTGATAGGGTCCAAGGCCTCGTCTTTGGGCAGTGGCATAGGCATTGCCGAGGGCGGTAGCGCACTGACCAGCGAGCCTTGGCCGTGAGGGATCAGGCCCAAGGCAGCACAGGCCACGGCGGCCAGCTGTCGGCCGGAACTATCGCGAACGGCCAGGGTCAGGCGGGCCTGCGTCTGCGCCGGTGGCACCAGACCCAGACGAGACTGATCGGCCAGGAGCTGGAGCAAGTCTTCAGCCCTGACCTTTTCCAGCAACACATCGATGGCTTGGGTGGAGAACATATTTGCCGCCGGGATTTGCTCGGGCAAGTGCTTTGCGACCAGGGTGATGTTACCGATTTGCCGCTGGGACCAAGAGAGCTTGCCCAACAAATCGGCCCGCAGGCTTTCGGCATCCGCGGCCGGGAAGTAGCCCTGTAAGCGATCTTGCTGACCGGTGCTGGCTGCAATCAAGTTGCTGTGGGTGGTGATGGCGGTCAACAGCAAGGCTCCGAGCGGATCCAAATTCGCCGCCCACAAGCCCGTGCCCGGCCGATCGATGACTTCAGCGGGGCTTTGATTGTGAAGCGAAAGACGGGGCTTTTGTATCAGCGCCGCGGCCAGGGTTTCGAGTTGTTTCTGAAACCCTGCCCAAGCGGCCGGATCAGCGGCGGCGGCGCTGACCCGCAAATGACCTTTGGCCAGAGAGGCCTGCGGCACCTGGATGGTCTCGGCATCGGCCAAGATCTTAAGCAGGTCTAGCAGGGCGGCAAAGTTTTTGCCCTGGTGCTCGAACCAGCGCAGGTTGTCGTGTGCTTGGGAAAGCTCTTTTTCTGACCACGATTTGGACTTCGATGCCGGCAGCGAAGCAATATGCCAAATCATGCCGCTGAGATGAACGCTTCTGGCCGCGCTGCGCAAGTTAAACGGAGGACAAAAGACAAAGCCCAGTTGCCGCGCTTCGGCCAGCCAGTTGAGCACTCGCCCTCGTTCTCCGGACAAAGACACTGGCGTTTGCTGCAGCCGGATGTCTCCCTGCGCCTTGCCGCGTGCCGGCCCGAATTCGATGCGCAAAGCATCGGCATCTTTCCCCGGAGCCAGAAAACGCTCGGCCGGCACCGCCGGGAGCAAACGCTGGCGCAGGGATTCGACCCGTTCGGCCAAGCTCATCGGCCCAGCCGCCGCCGTGAGCAAAACTATCCAAACCGTGAGGGAGGCAGAGATCATGCCCCTCCCTTGGCCGAAATTTGCGTTTCTGTCAAGCGCAGCCCTATGTTATATCTGTCTCCAGGAGATAAGCATGGGTCATTATTCGGGCCAAGATTTGTT
>JAUVBB010000537.1 GCA_030591445.1 Deltaproteobacteria bacterium
ACTGCCGCGGGCCGGGCCGGTATCGACGTTGGCGATTTCCTGTTCAAATACCCGGGTCAAATCTTGGGCCCGAATAACCTCCTCCAAGCCTAGACAGAGAGACTCGAGATCTTCATCAATCAGGTCCTCGCCGGTCACCTCTTCCTCTAACTCCAGCGCTAAATCGCTGCCATCCGCGCTTAAACTCGAGTTGTTTTTCTGAAACTCAGTGCCCCCGAGAGCATCGTGCAAGCTAACGATGAAATGGCTGGCTAGCAGCCCCTTGGCCAAGAAGCTGGCCCCAAATCGTCTCTGCAACAAACTGGCCAAATCCAATGAGCCCCAGGATATTGCCGACAAGCAAACGATAGGCAAATCACTCAGGCCCAGATCGCCACGAACCGCCTGACAGAACTCAAAACCATCCATCCCGGGCAGCATCAGTTCGACCACCAACAGGCGGGGAATCTCCGCCCTCAAATCGGCCAGTGCCTGCTGGCCGTTGGTATAGACCCTAATCGAATAGCCGCAGGCGTTGATAATAAGTTTGAGCTCTTCTCTGGTCTTGGGGTCGGAGTCGACCACAAATACATCACACACCGGCTTAGCCAAAGCTGTGTTCATACCCTCGCCCACTCGTTGTTATGCAATTGCCGTTCAAGATAACAGAATGTACCTTTCACGGCAAACCGTTTCCGGTCAGCATAAACCCGGCCCAGTAAGCCGGGTGCGGATAATAACGCCGTACCACTTTTTGTGCCTCCGTAAGCGCGTCCAGCATCGGGCGGTCTGCCCAGAGACGATAAAACCTCTTCATCAACACCGCGGTGGCGACATCGGAAACTCGCCACTGACTGGATAAAACCGCCGCGGCCCCCGCGGTCAAAAATGCCCGGTTGAAGCCAACAATCTCATCCCCGTTTTGCAACTTACCCAGGCCCGTTTGGCAGGCCGATAAAGTGACCAGGCGCGCACGCAACGGCAATTCGAAAACCTCCAGCGCCGTCAAAGCACCGTCCTGGCCATCGCCGGGCGCCAATAGCAAGGCGCTGCGCATGGGGCTTGCCGTATCGAAAAAAGCATGGCTGGCCACGTGTACCAGGCTTTTGTCTTTGAGCTTCTGCCTGAGCGCCTGCTCGCTCGCCTGCTCCCCGATCAATACTTCCGCATCCTCCTGTTCGTAGCCCACGGCGCGGGCCTCATGCTCGGCAAAGGGAAGGTCAAGGGAAGCATCGGCCGTTTGCGGATTTCCCAACACCAAAGAATGACGCGCTTGATCTTTGGGCGCCGGGCGCCCAAGTAAAACATGCAAAACACTGGCGGAGGGGCTGGCAAAGATCTGCTTGTGATCTATCCAGAAACTGTCCGTATTCGGCATCAAGGCGGCGAAGGGAAGATAGTGCAAGCTGTCATGGGGGACAACTCCCACTACCCGGACCGATGCCAAGTCCGCGGCCGCCGGGGCCACCAGGTCGCGATACAGCTGGGCCAGTTCGGCATCCGCCGGTGAAAAATGCTCAATCAGCCGGCGAACGCGCGTCACCTTCCGGGCCAGTTGGGCCCGGGTGATGGCCAAGGTATGGGCCGTAATTTTGTCCTTTTTCACCACCCAAACCAGGGTCTTTGCTTCGGTGACAAAGAATACCAGCAGCGCCACATCCGCTGGCAGCGCCGCTTGCACCTGCTCCGGGCGGGCCGGACTCACCTCTACCAGGTCAACCAGTTCTGGCCAGCGCTGCCGCAAGCGACCCAACAGCGCGGCATAATCTTGCTGGGCCTGGGCTTGCCTCTTTCGGGCTTCAATCTGAGCTTCCCCTTCGCTGCGCCGAAGCTCTTCCGCCAGGCGAGCCAGCGCTGCCCTTTGCCGGCGCACGCTGGCCAGCAATTGCCGCGCCGCCGCCGAACCTGCTTCCACTTCGCGGTTGGCCAGAAGATCGAGAAAACCGCGGGCCCGTGAACGTTCCGCGTAAGAAAAGGCCTCGGTGGCTCGTCCCATCTCGAACAAAAGCAGAATCATGTCTTGGTAAAGATCGTACTTGTTGTCCAAAAATCCGCTCTTGAGTTTTTCCCCCTTTAGACTGGCTCGCATTTGTTCGACAACTTCGATCGCCTCTCGGTATTTTTCATAGGCGACGGTCATCTGTCCTTGGCGATGGGCAATGGTCGCCAAGCTTCTCAACGAGCGCCAGGTGACTTCCCGCAGACCCAGACGCACCGACAGTTCGTGGGCAGCCTGGGCATAGGCTAGAGCCGGCGCCCATTTCTTCCGCAACATCTCCAGCCGGGCCAATCCGTGCAAGGACTTGGCTTCGTTAAAGCGGTCGCCGGTCGAACGACTCAAACGCAGGGCTTCGGCCAGATGCTCGGCAGCAGCGGTAATCTTTCCCGCCATCTGCTCGGCAATGCCGATGTTGCGTAAGTCATAGGCCCGGCCCAGGGCGCTCTTGAGACGGGTATCGATGACCAGGGCCTCTCGAAATAAAGCAATCGCCTCGTCCAACGATCCGCGCTCTCGGGCGACGATGCCCAGGTTGTTTAGTTGGACTGCCGCCTCGGCGGCAAGACCCGCGGCCCGCGCCTTATCGTAGGCGGTTCTCAGGGCCAGTTCCGCGCCGTCCAGATCGCCCAGATGCAAGGCAATCAAGCCACCCAAGCTGCTGGCCATAATCGCCATGCGCGTGTGTCCGGCTCTGTCGGCAAAATCCATCGCCTGGCGCTGCGCCGTGATCGCCCTTTGATACTCCCCCAGGTACCACAGAGCTTTGGCCTGGGCCAAAAGCGCTTCGGCCCTGCCGGCCGGCTGGGCAATCTTTGCAAACACGGTGCCGGCTTCCCGGGCCAAGTGCAGCGTTTGTTCGAACTCGCCCCGCGCCAATTCACAACGGGCCAAATCCAGCAGGATGGCGGCGGCGTCTTTTTCCGAGCCCATGGCGGCCGCCAAGTCTCGCGCCTGGCCGAACCACTCACTGGCGGTCGATGCCATATTGAGCCGCTTGAGATAAGTGGTACCAATGAATCTCTGCATGCGCAGAATTTGCGGCTTGTTTTCCAATACCGCAAAGCGCGCCAAAGACTCCTTGGCCGCCTGAATGGATTGTTGGTAGGCCGCCGCGGCATCCAGAGCAAAAGCAAGCGTGGCCTTGGCCGAGGCCGATTGGGCAGCCTTTCCTAGTTGGTCGAATTGGGCAATGGCCTTTCGAATCCAGGCCAGCGCTGGTCGATGCTTGCCGGCCCGCGACTCGACCACACCCAGGAAGAGTTTGGCCTTAGCCTGCGGCAATGCTTTGCCGCCCCGAACCGCGTGATCCAGTATCTTTCTTTGATACTCGGCGGCCAACTGATATTCCGCCAAAGCAAAGGCAGAGCCTACGATTCCTTGATCGATCCGGGGCAAAACCTCGTGCCGGCCAAGAAATAGGGCCAAGGTCCTGACTTGCAAAAAAGCGGACAGAGCCACCGGCCAATCCCGGCGGCGATGCGCACCCATGGCCGCGGCCACCGCTTGTTGAATTTTGGCCTCGGCAAAGCGCTTGCGCGCCGACGCATCCATCCCCGGATCGCCACGCAATCGAATGGCCAGGAAATCACGCCAACTGTCACCGGCACGCAAGGCCGCCCTAAGTGCCATGGACATCGCCTGGGCGGGACTGTATTGGGCCAAATGCCCGATCATCTCCTGGACCAACTTCTGCCGGCTTCCCGGCCGCAGGCTTCCGGGCGCCACCAAAGTGCTGGCCACCCCGGAACCGGCCATGGACAAGTCCAGCGCCGCACCGGTCAAACCAGGGCTGCCCGCCGTCTCGTGGGCCAAGAGCCACATTCCCGACTGGGTAGATTGGAAGGCAAGCCGGCCCAGACTCAGCCCACCCAAATGCTGCGCCGCCTTGGCCGGACCAGCGCGCGAGCGCAACGGACGAACAGGATCGAGGATCCAGGGATCGGCAAAGACCAACAGTCCCTCGCCCGCGTGAGCCCCACTGGCGAATTCGCCGATTGTTTGGTTGCGGACACTGCCATAGACAGTTTTGATCACTTG
>JAUVBB010000190.1 GCA_030591445.1 Deltaproteobacteria bacterium
AGGCCAAGCACCAAAAGGCCATCAATGAGCTTACCAACCTGCTCAAAATGGCCCCGGAGCACGCCGACGCGCTTCACCTGATGGGCAACATCTATCTCAAACTGGGGCGAGAAGAAGAAGGAGTCGAGCACCTCAAAAAAGCGCTCGACCACGATCCGCAGCTACAGGCGGCCAAAGATTCCTTGCTAAAGAAGGGCATCGATTACACGCCCAAGGCCGCACCAGCACCAGCGCCGGTGCCGGCTGAGCCTGCGGTCGCCGAAGCACCGACGCAAAAAGCCATGCCTGTTTCGGCCCCGGCACAAACTCCCGCCCCCCAGGCGGCGGCCACTCCCATTGAGGGAAAGCCCACCGAGAAAGCGCTGCCGATCTCAGCCAGTCCAGCACCGGCACAAGCGCCCGCACCAGCGGCAGCGCCCACGCCGGCTCAAATGACCCCACAACCGCTGGCCGCTGCCGCCGGTACGCCCAAGAAAAGAATCGCCGACATTTACCAGGACCTGGAAGAAAAAAGCAGAAAACCGGCGGCCAAGAATAGCTTACGCTACACCATTTACCTAGGTGGCTTGGGCTGCCTATTTTTGATTGTCTACATTATCTACACCTGGCAAGCCGGCCTGAAGCAAAAAGAAATCAACACCCACCTGGAAGAAGGGCGCAGTTTCTTCAACCAAGATACCTACCCCGGCTACCAAAAAGCCTTGAAACACTACCAAGCCATTTACAAGTTGGACAAACATTATGACGAATCATTGGCTCGGGGCGCATTCATCGCCGCCGTCTTGCCCGGCGAGTTTGGTGGCTCACGTGCGCTATTCAAAGAGGGAACGAAATTTATCAATCAAGCCCTGTCCGACGAACAAAACAGCGCCATGCTCAATTCCGCCCGCGCCTTTATGGCGTTGTACGGAGGTGGCGGCAACAAAGAAGCACTGGATATTCTTGAAAACGCATTAAAAGAAACCCCTCAGTCGGCCATCCTGCATACCTCCATGGGCTATGTCTTGCTGAAAAAAGGCTCCCTGAACGAAGCCCGCGATCACTTACTGGAGGGCGCCGGCCAATCTGACATCCGCGCCTTGGTGGGCTTGGGCATGTACGCCATGCGCCGTTCGATGTACCGAGAAGCTATTCAAGCCTTCAACCGGGCCTTACAATCCGATCGCGGCCACACCAGGTCGGTACTGTATAAGGGCATTTTGGCGCTGATTTGGTCCGACACCGCGAACAAGAGCCAAATCGCCGCCGCCGCCCTGACGAAATTCAGAAGCGAGCTCGAAGCCCAGTCCTCTGACAAAGAGAAGTCTTATGCCACCTTGATCGAGGTTGTGCTCAAGACGCGTATGCGAAAAACGAGAAGAGCAGGTCTGGCCGCACTGCAAGCATTGCTAAAGAAGAACTCCTCGGAAGCTTTGTTCCAGTTTGTCGGCGCGCGCGAAATGCGCCGTTTGAAGAAACTGAAAATGGCCAAGGAGATGATTGGGCGGGCCCTGCGCATCAACAGCTCGCGCCCTGATTTCGCCCTCGAAGAGGCAGCCCTCTATCTGGCCCTGAAAGATTACGAGGCCACCCGGGCACGAGCCATGCGGGTGCAAGAAATGGACAGCGAAAGCGGCCGGTCCTCTATCCTGATCGGCGACGCTTACCGGGGCGAGAAAAACTTCGCCAAAGCCATTAGCTATTACAAAGAAGCCGAAAAATTTGACGACAGCTCGGCGATGGCTCACTTCAAACAGGGCATGACCTATCTCACCAAGACCAACCCGGATGCCGACCGGGCCCAGGCCCAGTTCGAATTGGCGGTGCCCGGCTTGATTAGCAGCGGGGAGGGCCGCAAGGCCGCCGAAACCTGCGTGTTACTGGCTAAAATTTATGCCAATAAGAACCGCCACCGGGAATTTCTCAAAATCCTCAAATCCGGCTTACGGGCTGATCCCACTTATGCCCCGCCCCATTGCCTGATTGCCGCCAATCTCAGTACCGACTCGGCGGATAGCCGGGCCCAGGTAAAAGAATACTGCACCAACTGCTTAAAACTTGATAGCAGCGGCGAATACTCCAAGAACTGCAGAGAAACCCTCAAGTCTCTTCGCTGATCGACAGCTCTTCTTCTTCCATCACTGAAATGGTAACGGCCATCACGCTGCAGGTAGCCTTGCGCAATACTTTCTCGGTAGTGGACCCGATGAGCATGCGCGCGAATCCAGAGCGACCGTAGGAACCCATGACAATCAGATTGCTTCGCTTCTCCTGCGCCCGATCGGCGATGACCTTATAAGGGGTCCCGGTCAACACCTGGCATTCCACCTCGGCATCTGCCCAATCGTAGTGCTGCACCCAGTTATCCAGTTTCTGGGCCGCGCTCTTGGCAACGTCTTTTTGCAGATCAAGCAAAGACCGCAAAGCCCGCCCCTGGGCCGCCATCAACGCCGGATCAACTGCCTTGGAGGTATTGCACACATGCAGGATCAGAATCTTCGGAGAAAACGATCGCGCCATACCAGCCGCCACCCGCAGCGCCTCCTGGCTGAAATCCGAAAAATCCACCGCCACCAACAATTTCTTGAACAGAGTCATGACGTCTCCGATCTAAGGCTATTGTACGGCAAAGGCCGTTTGCGGGGCAAGCCAATCCGTGTAAATTCGCACTTGCGTTCCGCTCGGCTTTTGGTAGTCTTTCGGCTGATGACACTTTTTTCGGCACTTATCCTAAGGGGTCGTGGGCTGCTTGCGCTGGCCGTGGTTTGCTCCTTTGCCATCCTCGGGCCCGCTTGTATCGACACCACTCCGCGAGTCACCGAGGGCAAGGACTTTCCCGAACAACGCCTGGTTGCCATTCGTCGGCAAAAATCTACCGTCAAGGATGTGGTCGAATTGCTTGGCGAACCCTACGAGAAGAAGACCTTTTCCGAGCGCAAACAACGATGGCGCTATTATTATCGCCGAGAGACCAAGACCGCCGTTTTCGATTTATTTGAAGGCCCCACCCAGGTCCGGGAATGCAACGTAAACATTGAATTTGACGGTGCCCTGGTCGACCACGTCACCCAAAAAACAGACAACTTCGAAGACTGATCTTATACGTCAATCAAACCCTTGCGGATGCCTTCCGTAATGGCTTCTACCCGGTTTGAAACCGACAACTTGGCGTAAATATGCTCTAGATGAGTCCGAATGGTGGCGCGGCTGATTTTCAAGACTTCGCCCGCCTCCGCGTTGGACAAACCTTTGGCGATAATTTGCAAAATCTCCACTTCGCGGGGCGTCAGCCGGGGATAAGGTTCCTCATCTTCCTGCTCGTCCGGAACCCGAAAACGCCGCAAGAGAGAGCGAGCCAGGCTCGGTTGAATCACACTGCCACCGTTGCGCACGTCCCGGATGGCTTCTACGATCTTTTCCGCCTCCATGCCCTTTAGCAAATAGCCCGAGGCACCGGCTTGAATCGCTTCTAACACCTTATCCTCTTCATCGAAGATGGTGAAAATCAAGATCTCGATTTCGGGGTGGTCTTTCTTGACCTCGCGGGTTACATCGATACCGCTCATGTGCGGCAAACCCAAATCGAGCAAAACCACCTCGGGTCGTATCTTGCCAATGGCGGGCAAGGCATCCTCGCCGCTCATGGCCGTGCCCACGATGTCGACTTCGTCGAAGTCGCCCAACAGTTTGATCATGTTCTTGAGAATCTTGGGCTGGTCTTCCACCACAAATATTCGGATTCGTTCCATCGGGTTTTCCCCTCTGATCTTGTTCTACCCGTCACCCGGTAAAGGGCCGAATGTCAGTTAATGTATCCCGCCACTTGGTTCCGGTCTTGGGATCCACGGTGGGAATGGTAAAATATATTTGGCAACCTTTGCCTTTGGCGCTCATGACTTCCAGGGTGCCGTGGTACTGTCGGGCCCGCTCGCGCATGTTGACCAGGCCATAGTGTCCTTCGAGATCGTCCCGAAATTCAAAACCGACGCCATCATCCTTGACCGTAAGGTGAAGCATTCCTTGCATGTGGACCAGTTCGATCTCTACTTTCTGGGCCCGGGCGTGTTTGTGGGCATTGGTCAGCGATTCTTGGAGCACCCGAAAAGTGGCCAATTGTAGTTTTCCGGCCAAGCTAGGAATGGTTCCCAGAGCGCGAAAGCCGATATCCAGCCCTACCCTTTCACCAAAAGTATAGCAATAGTCCTCCAGGGTCGGTACCAAATCAAAGTCCGAGCGCATCATCGATATGGATCGGCGTAATTCATCGATGCTCTCTTCGGCCACCGATTTCAACTCCTGGATGCCTTCCCGCAGCATGGGTTCCTTGGCCCGCTTGCTCAAATACTCGGATTGGATAATAAGGGAGGAAAGCGAGGCGCCCAAACCGTCATGAATCTCCCGGGCCAATCGGTTTCTTTCTTCCACCACCGCCATTTTCTTGAAATTTTTCTGCAATGCCAGCAATTCGTGGCGCTGCTTTTCCTCGCGCCCGTTCAGGTAGACAATCATATAGACCACGACAAAGTTCACGGCCGAGTACCAAACCAGCGTGAAGATGTCTTCGGCAACCAGTATCCGGGAAGGAAGTTCGGTATCGATTTTGGCCACGATGGGCAAAACCAGCAGCGGCGGAACAATCGCCAGGGGATTGGGAAACAAAAAGGCAAAGAAGATGGTAAACACCAATTGGGTTGGAAACATCGGACTGCCCAGACCACCGGAATAGGCAATCATGTAGATCAGCACGATCAAGTCAAAGCAGAGGGTGACAAAGGTCGCCACCTTGCCGATCATGCCCCGTTCAATGAGCAGAAAATTGCCCACGCTGTAAGTAATGATGACGAAATACCAGAAAAAGGCCATTCGACTTTCCGCACCGAAAGCCTGTGCCCAGCGCGGTATCGACAAGATGCCCAAGCCCACCGCCAAAAAGGTAAGGCGGGCATAAAACAAGGTGCGGGCCCGTAAGACAAACTGCCGCTGGCTCCAGCTAAAGCGTTTTGTCTCAACACCTGCTGTCGTCGATGCTGGGTTTTCGTTCACGCAATCAACATAGCACCGGGCCGCTAAATGTGTCAAACCGCTGAAATCGCAGGTGAAGTATACGGCATCCCTAGGTCACCTGCCCTATTGCCCCGCCCGGGACGATTGTGCTAGGTTGGGCCAGCAGCGGCTGACTAACGGTAGGGAGGTTGTCTGGATGAAAATGTCTGCGCGAAAACTGATTCGATTGGCGGCGGCTTGGATGGGCTTGTTTGCCTTGCTGGCCTGTCAAGACACCGGCTGTGATTGCATGGGACCGGCGGCAGAACCGATTGCCGAAGAAGCCAAGGTCTACGATGCGATTCAAGCACATTTGACCCAGCACTCCTTTGCCTTCATCGAAGACAACCTGCCGCAAATCATCCAGTCTTTCATGGCCGAGGGCCTGGTGTTCGATATCCCCAGCTCTGACCAGGAAATTGATCTGGGCCTGTTTAGCTACAATATCACCATTTGCCCCGATGGCTGCACCATTGCCGCCAGCATCAATGATGTGTATATGAACTTGCTACCGCCCGATTCGCTGCAGATGGATTTGGCCTTGAGCGTCACGGGCAGTGTCGTCATCGATGGGGATCTTGCCTTGTCTTGCGAAATCCCCATCCACATCGACACCACCCTGGCGGAACCGGCTCGGGTAGACGTTCGTTTTTCGGTTGACGCCATCGATCATTTCACTGGCTTTTCCATTGACAACATTAGCTTTGAGATTGACGGCGACGACTACGATCTGGACTGCGAACTCTGGATCATCCCTCTGGACTTGCTGACCGGCCTGCTCAAAGGCCTGATTACGCCTATGCTCAACAGCGAGGTCGACAAGCAACTCAACGACGCACTGTCCGATTTGCTCGACGACCTGGCCTGTTTGCCTTGCGACTTTTATAGCCAGGGCTGTCCGCCCAACTCCGCCTGCGAGGGCGATTATTGCATGCAGAACAACTTCTGCCGGGCCAATCCACTGGGCATGGCCGGCGAACTCGACCTGGGCGAACTACTCGGAGATTTCTCATCGGGTAACACCGGCAAACTAGAGCTCTTACTGGCCGCTGGCCAGGGGGCAAGCGCGGCGATCGATCCCATCGTCACCGCCACCGGCATTGATCTACGCATGATCGGCGGCGTCGACAGTGCGCTGCATTCTTGTGTTCCCGCGCCCGACCCCCTGCAGATTCCGCCCAGCACTCCACCACCACGCCTGTCCTTTGCTGACACCGTACCGGGCACCGCCGAGACCTACATGGCCGGTATCGGCATCTCCGATGCCTTTCTTGACTGGTTTATGTACCAGGCCTACCGCTCGGGACTCCTCTGTTTAGACATCGGCACCGAGACCACCGACCTACTTTCCTCCGGCACCATCTCGCTGATGGGCTTGGCCTCTTTGAACCAGCTTACTTTGGGCCGCAATGTCCCAGTCAGCCTACAGCTGGTCCCCAAGGGCATCCCGTTCATGGAAATCGGCGCCGGTCTTTACAGCGAAGACGACCAAGGCCAACCGCTTATCGACGAGCCGCTACTGCACGTGTTCTTGCCCGACATGCTGCTGGATTTCAACGTGCTGTTAGACCATCGTTGGACCCGCATTCTGAGCATGTCGCTTGATATCAGCCTGTCGCTGGGCCTGGCCCTTGACGACCAGAATCAGATGGTGCCCTTGTTCGCGGAAGACAGCATTCAACTCGATGTCCTGGATATAAGCAATTACGAGTTGTTGGCCGAAGACCCAGAAACGCTCAAAGCCTTGCTGCCCACTTTGATCGGCTTGGCCCTTCCCTTGCTCACCGATGCGCTCGAGCCCATTGCCTTGCCGGAGATCGAAGGGTTTGTATTCGATGTGCTGGCCATTACCGGCGTCATGTCCCGTGTCGGCACCGAGTTCTTCGAGTATATGGGTCTGTATACCAATCTATCCATGGCCGCGGCGCCACCGGTGCCCCAAATCGACACCCGGGCAGAATTGCTGAGCGTAGAACTTCCCGTGGCCAGCCACCGTTCGCTTCGTTGGCCGGGCGGTCCGGTCTACCCGCAAGTGCAGCTTATCGTCTCGGCAACCGACACTGCCCCCGCCGAGTATTCAACTCGCCTCGACGGTGGTTTCTGGCGCGCCTTTCAGCCCGGTCCGGTACTGCGGCTAAGCGATCCGCTACTGCTTTTGCCCGGGCAACACATCTTGGAAGTACGCGCTCGTTCCGTCGGTAACTATCGCAGCTTGGATGCAAGCCCGGTCCGCATCATTGTCGATATCCCATCGCTCGAGGCCCGGGACACCGAAGCCTTGCAGCTCAAAGCCAATGCGGAGACGGACAAAGACCTACCCATCGTCGGCCCAGCCACCAATAAGCTAGACCGCGCGATCAGCGAAAGCGAAAGCGATCTTGACCCGGCGACTGAGGCCGGTTGTGGCTGCGCCCATCAACAACAAGGACGCTCTGGTGCTTGGCTATTGCTGTTGGGCTTGGTTTTGGCTAGCAGATGGTTACCTGGTCGACGTCGCCGGCAACTTCGCGGGCAACTTCGGCAAAGTGGGGATAGGGACACAAGACGGTAAGCTCTGAATTACCCAAGACCGACAGTGCTGTCTGATAAAACAGGGTAAGCGCCTGTGGTGCTTCCAGGGGGCCGGGGTCCACCCCGGGCAGCTCGATGGCGAAATTTCTTATTTTGGCCTTGGCCAGCACCGCCATCGTTTGCTGCAAAAACGTGGAGAATAAGCCGAGATCCATTTCTTGGCGGCTGCCTTGCCCCATGATGAGCACCCAAGGTGCCGCGATCCGTCCGTGGCTATTCATCCACAGAACTTCTTGTTGTTGGCTGGAGAACCACCCAGACTGCAACTGCTGACTAATGCGACCATTGAGCCGCCAGTCGCAAAACCCGGCCGCTGAGCGCAGCGGTAAATCTTCGACAAATGGGGCCAAGACCAAGGCCTCGACCGACAGGCGGTCGAGATCTTTCAAGCTGATGGGAGCGAACGTTATTTGCAGCCTTCGATCGCTCACCGCAGCCTTCTTTCGCTATTCGACTTCACCGGCGAGTTTGTCGAGAATCCCGTTTATGAACGCCCAGGAATCTTCGGCGCCATAACTTTTGGCAATCTCGATCGCCTCGTTGAGAGTCACGCGTTTGGGAATTTCATCCATGTGGAAGAGCTCGAAGGCGGCCAAGCGCAGCAGGTTTCGATCTACGCAGGCCATCCGGCTAATTTTCCAGTGTATGCTGACTGATTTAATGGCATCGTCAATCGCGGCCAAGTTTTTCATGGTACCGCGCACCAAAAAATCAGAAAACTCCCGTCCTTCGCTATCGGGCTCGAAGAGGTCCCAATAATCGTCAATCGCTTTCTGAACCGGCTGGTTGCCCAACTCACAGGCAAACAGCATTTTCAAAGCGTTTTCTCTGGCTTTCCTGCGAACACCCATAATTTAACGCCAAATCCGTGGCCGGTATTTCGATAAAACCCGGCTACTTTTTTTTCATTTTTCGATACAAACTTGCCATTTCCAAGGCGGAGAGTGCAGCCTCGAAACCCTTATTGCCCATCTTCGAACCACCGCGCTCGATGGCCTGCTCCAGGCTGTCGGCCGTGACCACACCCATGCCAATCGCCAAGCGGGATTCCATGCTGACCGCGGCCACCCCTTTGAAAACCTCGGCGGAAATCAGGTCGAAGTGCAGGGTGCCGCCCCGAATCAAGGTACCCAGGCAAACGATGGCATCATGCGCGGCATCGACGGCCAAGTGCTGAACCATGGCCGGCAACTCGAAAGCCCCGGGAACCCGGTAGACCGAGATGTTCTTGTCATCGACACCGTGGCGACCCAGGGCATCCAATGCCCCTTCCAGCAGTCGTTCACTGATAAAGCTGTTGAAGCGGCTGACCACTATCGCCACTTTTAGACCCTTGCCTTCAAAATGACCTTCAAATATTTTCGGCATCTGCATCCTCCGCGCCAAAAAACGTGTTGGTACGATTACTTTTTATTGTGATCTTTTTCTTCCAAATGGGTCAACACATGGCCCATCTTGGCTTTCTTGGTGCGCAAATAACTGATGTTGGAATCGGTGGCCTGCACCTCGATGGGTACCCGCTCGACCACCTGTAAGCCGTATCCTTCCAGGCCAATGATCTTTTTGGGATTATTGGTCATGAGCCGCATTTTACGAACGCCAAGATCTCGCAATATTTGGGCGCCAATACCATAGTCGCGTAAATCCGATTTAAAACCGAGGCGCCGGTTGGCCTCGACGGTATCACAACCCTCGTCCTGAAGGTTGTAAGCCTTGAGTTTATTGACCAGGCCAATGCCCCTGCCCTCTTGGCGCAAATAGAGCATAACTCCTACGCCCTCTTTCTCGATCATGGCCAGAGCACCGGCCAGTTGGCTGCCGCAATCGCAACGACTGGAACCCAGCACGTCGCCGGTGAGACATTCTGAATGCACCCGCACCAAAACCGGCTTACCGGGCTCGGGATTTCCTTTGACCACGGCCAAATGGGTGTAGGAATCGACATCGTTCTCAAAGGCAATGGCGCGAAAGGGACCGCCAAAGCGCGAGGGCAAGGTAGCCTCGACTACCCTTCGTACCAGCATGTCTTTTCGCAGCCGGTACTCAATCAAATCGGCGATGGAGAGAATGGTCAAGCCATGGGTACGGGCAAATACTTCCAGTTCCGGCATCCGTGACATTCGGCCATCGTCGTTCATGATTTCACAGATAACGCCGGCCGGTTTAAGTCCCGCCAACTTGGCCAAATCGACCGAGCCTTCGGTCTGACCGGTACGAACCAAGACCCCACCTTGTCGAGCCCGTAAGGGAAAAACATGCCCCGGCCGCACCACATCTTCGGCCTGGGCATCGTCAGCCACGGCCGCGGCGATGGTACGGGCCCGGTCATAAGCCGAAATCCCGGTGGTTACCCCTTCCCGGGCTTCGATCGACACGGTAAATGCGGTGCCGAACTGCGACTCGTTCGCGCGTTGCTCCACCATCATCGGCAACTGGAGTCGCCGAATATATTCATCGGTCAAGGTCAGGCAAATCAGCCCGCGGCCGTGCTTGGCCATGAAGTTGATGGCCTCGGGGGTAGTCAATTCGGCCGCCATGCATAAATCACCCTCGTTCTCCCGGTCGGCGTCGTCGACCAGGATAACCATCTTGCCAGCACGAATTTCCGCAATGCCTTTTTCGACTCTTTCAATCAAGTGACTCTCAACTTTTTGTTTTTTCATCGTACCTTGCGCCTGAAGTTAGCCCATGAGGAACCCGGATTCAAGAAGTTCCCTTTTGATTAGGAAAAGCAATTCGTGCCGGACCACCAACTCATGAATTCATGAATCCATGGCGAGCGAGAAATTCTTCATTCAAACCCTCGCTTTTGTCCGCACGGGAAAAATGCCGAATGTACTTGCCCAAAATATCGGCCTCCAAATTGACCCGATCCGTGGGCTGCAGCTTGCTCAGATGCGTCTGGGCCAAGGTGTGGGGCACCAGGGTGACGCGAAATCGCTCCCCTTCCGGGGCATTGACCGTCAGGCTGACGCCATCTATCGCAATCGAGCCCTTGGCCACCAGATAGGGCACCACATCCGCGGGCGCCTGCAAGCTAAGATCCAGGTTTTGACCCACACTGCTGCGCGCCACCACCTGGCCCATTCCATCTACGTGTCCGGTGACAAAATGACCACCAAGACGCCCGCCCACCGCCAATGCTTGCTCCAGATGGACTTGCTGACCCACCCGCAAGAACTGGAGAGTGGTAGCCGCCACGGTTTCGTGGGAAATATCGAAAGTCAGCTGTTTGGTCGCCATGCGGGTCACGGTCAGACAGGCACCGTTGACCGCGATGGAGTCGCCCAAAGCGATGTGACTGGTATCAAGATTGGTGCTGAGCGAAAGCAGCAAAGAGCCCGCGCGGCGTTCTACCGTGGTCACGCTACCTTGATCTTCGATGATTCCGGTAAACATGGTCTACGCCTCAAGTCTTGGCCACATCGAGCCGCCCACTGCACAACATGTCGTCTCCCAGCTTTTTCCACTGCAGATCTCTGAGCCGGGGTGCCTTGGCCACCGTCTTGGGGCCGGCAAAATCCGCCAATGGCTTGCCCCGTGCTCCCAGCAAACAAGGGGCCATCACCAAGTCAAAACGATCGATTGATCGAGCTGCTAAAAATGCGCCCAAGACCGAGCTACCGCCTTCGACCAGCAATCGATAGACCCCTTTTGCCAGAAGATCCGCTAAAACCGCCGGCAAGGAAAGACGGCCAGACTGCGTTTTCACCCGCACGATCTGGGCACCGGCTTTGACCAAGCGCGCTTCCCGGCCGGCAGTAGCTTGCCGAGAGCAGTAAATCCATACCGGGGCTTTGCGATCCACCCGCAACAAACCAGCTTTGGGTGACAAGCGCAACTTGGAATCCAACACCACCACCGCTGGATTTTTGCCTCGCAGGTGGCGAACATCCAAGCTGGGATCGTCGGTGAGGGCCGTGCCCACACCCACCAGGACCGCTTCGGACCGGGCCCGCAAGCGATGCGCATAAACCCGCGCCGCCTTACCCGAAATCCAGCGGGCGTCGCCGGTATGACTGGCGATGCGCCCATCGAGGCTGGCAGCGGCCTTGGCCACTACGAAAGGACGGCGCTGGGCAATAAATACATTGTAGACTTCGTTGAGCTGCCGACAGGATTCTTCAAGCACCGCGGCCTGCACTTCCACCCCGGCCTGGCGCAAAACCTCGATGCCGCACCCACATTCCTGGGGGTTGGGATCCAGGGTGCCTACAAACACGCGGCGAATGCCGGCGGCCATGATTTGCTCGGTACAGGGACCGGTACAACCAGTACAATGACAAGGCTCCAGGGTAACGTAAAGATCGGCGCCCCGGGCCTTCTTGCCGGCATCGGCCAAGGCCAGCACCTCGGCATGGGCGGTACCGGCCCGGCGATGATATCCCTGCCCCACTACCCGGCCCTTGACCACCACCACCGAACCCACCATGGGGTTGGGCCAGGTGCGACCCTGGGCCCGACGCGCCAGGCGTAGCGCCATTGACATGAAACGCTCGTGAGTCTCGCTCACTGCTTGGTCATGAGAAGCGTTCTGTTTCATTTTCCCTTGCGCTTCTTTTTCTCGCGTTCGTCTTTACGGACCATGTCCTGGAGTTCGGCCATGAATTCTTTCAGGTCCTTGAAGGATCGGTAGACGCTGGCAAATCGGACATAGGCCACGTCATCTAGATCGTGGAGGTATTCCATGATTTTCTCGCCAATCAGTTCACTGGCGATCTCGCGTTCGCCTTGCTCTTGCACCTTGCGTTCCAGTTCATCGACAAACTGCTCGATCTCGTCAATGCTGACTGGCCGTTTCTGACAGGCCTTGAGGATACCCGCTTTGGGTTTGTCTCGGTCATAGGGCTCGCGCCGACCGTCTTTCTTCACCACCATGGGAGTGATGTTTTCTACTCTTTCGTAGGTGGTAAAACGCCCCTCGCAACCAGCACACTCACGCCGGCGGCGAATGGCATTGCCCTCTTTGCTTAGCCGCGAATCCATGACCCGGTTGTCGAGCTTGCCGCAGAAAGGACA
>JAUVBB010000372.1 GCA_030591445.1 Deltaproteobacteria bacterium
CAGATCCTGGAGACACAGATCCTGGAGACACAGATCCTGGAGACACAGATCCTGGAGACACAGACCCTGGAGACACGGACCCTGGAGACACGGACCCGGGAGACACGGATGAAAAGTGGATCTCGCCCATCTGCGTTTGGAACCAGGCCTACCAGGAAAACTACCAGGCCGACTCGGTGGCGGATATTTTGGCCGGCGCCAAAAATTGTTACGTACTTATCGATCCTTTCGAGTCCAGCGAGGCCCGCAACGCCATTGCTCAGATGAAGCAGGCCGGCAACCTGGTGGCTTGCTACATTAGTTCTGGAACCTGTGAAAACTGGCGTGATGACTTCGATGCTATCAAGCCCTACTGCGTGGACAAGCAGTGGGGAGAATGGGACGGAGAGTACTTCGTGGACGTCACTGACACTGGGCTTACCGATCTGATGAACCTGCGCATCGACAAGATGGCGGGCTGGGGCTGCGACATGGTTGAGTTTGACAACATGGACTGGACCTTCGACGACGACTACCGCCGGGAATACGGATTCGAGGCCACCGCCGCCGAAGGCGAGGCATACAACCAGGCCCTGTGCGCCCACGCCCGATCGAAGGGACTGAGGTGCATGGCCAAGAGCACCACCGAGGGCGCGGAGGACTTCGACGGCCTGACCGTGGAATCCTATCCCGACGACAAGGACTGGTGGACCACCGGGGACCTACAGAACATGCTCGACGCTGGCAAGTTGGGTATCATCGTGCACTACAACGAGTCCGATTGCGACGGTGTCTACGCCAATTATCGCAGCAAGTACTCCGATAAGCTCTCGTACATTTGCGAGGACCGGAGCCAGCGGCAGTATGTCCACTTCAACCAGTGATCGAGGGAAAACCAGCCCCGGTTTTTGCTAGGGGGCAGAGCTTATCTGCTTATGATTTGCCCAGCCGCCGTGCCATTTCCAGGGCGTAGTAGGTGAGGATGAGATCGGCGCCGGCGCGTTTTATCGATAGCAGGGTCTCGGCGATGATGCGATCGCGGTCGATGGCGCCGGCTTTAGCGGCGAATTCGATCATGGCGTATTCGCCGCTGACGTTGTAGGCGGCAACGGGAACGTCGGTGCTGTCTTTAACTTCGCGGATGATGTCCAGGTAGGCCAGGGCCGGTTTGACCATGACCATGTCGGCGCCTTCTTCGATGTCGGCGAAGACTTCTTTTAGGGCTTCGCGGCGGTTGGCCGGGTCCATCTGGTAGGAGTGGCGGTCGCCGAATTGGGGGGCCGAGCCGGCGGCTTCGCGGAAGGGTCCGTAAAAGGCCGAGGCGAACTTGGCGGCGTAAGAGAGAATGACCACGTTTTCGAAGCCGTTGTCATCGAGCACAGCGCGGATGATGCCCACCCGACCGTCCATCATATCGGAGGGGGCCACGATGTCGGCACCGGCCTGGGCTTGGGAAAGGGCGGTCTGGGCCAGCATCTGCAGGCTGGGGTCGTTGTCGACGTCCTGGTTGCGGATGGCGCCGCAGTGGCCGTGAGAGGTGTATTCGCACATGCAGACATCGGTGATGATCGATAGCGGCAAGGATTCTTCTTTCAGGGCCCGGACTGCTTGTTGCACGATGCCGTCTTCGGCAAAGGCGCCGGAGCCGGCTTCGTCTTTTACCTTGGGAATGCCGAACAAGAGCAGGCCTTTTACGCCGGCCTCGGCGGCGGCTTCTGCTTCTTTCTTTAGCGAGTCGATGCCGTGGCGAAACTGGCCGGGCATGGCGGCAATGGCTTCGGGCTTGGTGGCACCCTCTTGGACAAAGAGGGGATAGATAAAGTCATCGGCGCGCAGATGGGTCTCGCGGACCATGTCGCGAATGGCTGGGCTGGCACGAAGTCGGCGAGGTCGGTGGGTGGGGAACATGGCAATCTCCTTGGTTCAGGGGTGGAAACGGTAGCCGAGACCGCGCACGGTAACGATGTGGCGCGGCTGGTCGGGATCGGGTTCGAAAAGCTTGCGCAAGCGCAAGATGAAATTGTCGACGGTGCGTTCGGAGGGGGAGACGTCCATGCCCCAGACTTCCTCCAGGATGTCCGAACGAGACAAGGCTTTGCCGCGGGCTCGGTAAAGCAAGGCCAAGAGGGCGGCTTCTTTTTCGCCCAGGGTAAGCTCGCCCTCGTTGGTCAGGGCCTGGCGGGTGTCGAGGTTGAGCCAGCAGGCGCCGATCTGCAACATTTGGTCGCTGGGCAGGACTCGATCGGACTGGGCGCGGCGAACCAGGGCCCCGACCCGGGCGATCATCTCGGTGACGTCGAAGGGTTTCGCCAAATAGTCATCGGCGCCGTTTTCCAGGGCTTTGACCTTGGTGCTCACCTCGTGCTGGGCGGTCAGCATCATGATGGGGGTGGCCAAGCCTTGGGTGCGCAGTTGGGAGAGAATCTCCATGCCGTTGATGCCGGGCAGGGAGATGTCGAGCAAGATGGCATCGAAAGAATCCGTGCGGGCCAAGTCCAAGCCCTGTTGGCCGTCGCGGGCCCAATCGACTTGGTAGCCTACACTTTCGAGGTTCATGCGCACCATGGTGCCGACCAGTTCCTCGTCTTCGATGAGCAGGACTTTGCCGCTCATGGACGGACCTCCTTAAGAGATAAAGTAAAACGACTGCCTTTATTCGGACCTTCGCTGTGGGCGGTTAGGCTGCCGCCCATGCGTCGGGCCAAGGCCTGGGCAATGGAGAGTCCCAGGCCGGTGCCATGGGCGACCGGGTTTACGGTGTCCAGCGCGCGCCGGAAGGGGACGAAGAGTTCGGCTGCCCCTTCGGGGGCAAAGCCCTGGCCCTGATCGCTTATCGATATTTCCACCCGGCCGTCGGCAGCGGCGATGGCCAACTCTACCAGGGGAGTGGCGCCGCCGTATTTCAAGGCATTGTCACAGAGGTTTTCCAAAATTTGGGTAATGGCATGGGGATCGCCGATGGCACTGATTTCCTGGCGGGCGGCAGCCCAGCGCAGTTGCAGGGCCTCGGGTCGATCAATGAGTGTGCGCCGCCGATGCGCGACAAAACCTTCGGCCAGCGGACGGATGGCGACCGGGATATGCTGGACTTGCAAGCCGCCACGGCGCAGGTGGCCGGAGACCAGCACGTTTTCAATCATGTGTTCCAGTCGTTCGGTTTCCTTGACGCCCATGGCCAGTAGGCGAGCTTGCTCCGCCGCCGGGACCCGGCCGGCCACGAAGGTTTGCAGCAAGGATTTGACTCCGGCCAACGGAGTTTTCATCTCGTGGGAGACCGAAGCCACAAAGGCTTCCATGCGCCGCAGATGGCGTCGTTCTTGCTGCACCAGGCGGTACAACATGAAAGTACAAACAGCCAGCAGCAGAAACAGCAGGCTGCCTTCGCCTACCACCATCAATTTGCGCCGGGCCAGCTTCTGGTCCAGGCTTTGGCGGGCCGCGAGCGTGGGGCGCACGCCTAGTTGGGGATGCAGCGGAATGATTGGCGAGAGCAAGTCCTGTGGCTCGCGCTTGGCACTAAGGACGATTTCTAGCTGGGGCTGCATGGGCACCGGGCCGCACGGTGGGGCTATCTCTTTGTGGCCCAGCATCAGGGCGGTGACCACGGTGGCATGAACCAGGCGGTTGCTCTCGGCGGTTCGCTCCAGCTGCACCGAGCGCAGAAAGAACACAAACCACCAGGAACCCAAGGCAGCCAGGGTCACCAGGGTGATTCCGAACAAAATGTGGATTCCACGCACCCGCTTCATGCCAAATTTATTCCCTGATCAATGTCGCAATTTGTTTGGCCAGGTCTGTCACCTCGTCGGGGCTGTGCGCCGTCGACAAGAAGGTCACTTCATAGGCCGAGGGGGCCAGGTAGATGCCGCGATCGAGCAAGGGTGCATGCATTTTGTTGAATCGCTCGGCCGATTCATCCGCTATGCCCTCGGCACTGCGCGGTATCTCACCGGGCGCCAGATACAGCCAAATCACCGAGCCTAAGCGTCGCCAATTGGCGTAAGCTAAGTCGCCGGCGTCCTGGCGCAGGGGTTGATCGAACTGGCGGCCCAGGGATTCGAGTTTCTCATAGCTGCCGCCATCGGCTAGAATTTCTAAAGTAGCGATACCGGCGGCCAAAGACACCGGATTGCCCGACAAGGTGCCGGCCTGGTATACGCCGCCGAGTGGCGCCAGCGCGGCCATGATTTTTTTTGGCCCGCATAAGGCGCCCACCGGCATGCCGCCGCCGATGATCTTGCCCAAGGTAATCAGATCGGCCCGGATGCCCAACAAATCACCGTAGCCGCCGTAGCGCAGGCGGAAGCCCGAGATGACCTCGTCGAAGATGAGCAAGGCGCCCGCTTTTTCGGTGAGCGCGCGCAGTTTGGCCAGCCAAGCGGGCTTTTGTTCCAGCAAGCCGTTGTTGGCCGGCAGGGGCTCGACGATGGCCGCGGCCAACTGATCGCCGAAGGAAGCGAAGATTTTCTCCAGGGCTTCTTCGTCGTTGAGCGGGCAGACCACCGTCTCTTGGGCGAAGGAATCGGGTACGCCTTGGGAAGAGGAAGTGCCGAAGGTGACCAGGCCCGAGCCGGCCTCGACCAGCAAGGAGTCCGAATGGCCATGATAGCCACCGGTGAATTTCAAAATCTTGGGCCGGCCGGTCACGCCGCGTGCCAGCCGAATGGCGGTCATCACTGCCTCGGTGCCCGAGGAGACGAAACGAACTTGTTCCATGTCCGGAAAGCCGGCCAACACCCGCTCGGCCAACTCGATTTCTCGCTGACAGCAAGCGCCGAAGCTCAGGCCATCGCGGGCAGCTACGCAGACGGCTTCTACCACGGCCGGATGAGCATGGCCCAAAATGAGGGGCCCCCAGGACAGGCAATAGTCTACATATTCGTTGCCGTCTTCGTCGAAGAAACGGGAGCCCTGGGCCCGGGCATAATAACGGGGGGTACCGCCCACACTGCCAAAGGCGCGCACCGGGCTCGATACTCCACCGGGCATGAGCGAACAAGCTTTCTGATATAGCTCTTCGGATTTCTTGATGCTTGGCTTCATGATTTCTCCTGTTGAACCGCTTGTCGGTACGCAAGGTCAAGCTGTTCTACCCAATGATCGAACTGCGCGCCCAGTTGCTGGATTTTGCTTACTCCCAACGCAGCTACCGCCGTCGCACTGGTTCTTCCGATAACAAAGAATGGCATGTTTTGGAACCACGGATTTTTGGCCAACAGGCGCCGGGCCGCCGAGGGGGAAGCGGCAAATACGCCGGCGACCGGAAACGGGGGCAGCAAGGCTATAACCGGTTCCTGGTTTTCATAGACCTCCAGGGGCACCACCGTCAGATCCGCCTCGCGAAGCATGGCGTCCATTTTGCCGGCGCGTAAATTGCCGCGCACGGTCAGCACCCGGTCGCCGGTCTGCAAGCGGGTAAGCAGCATGCGTGCCAGCACTTCGCCTTCGGGTGGATCGGCTACCAGGTCGACTTTCCAGCCAGCAACTTCGGCCTCCGCGGCGGTGGCCTTACCGACGGTAGCGATGATCACCGCATCTTGGGCGGCAAGCAGGTGGCTGGCCAAATCTAGTTGGGCAAAGCCGCGCACGCCGCGGCGGCTGGAGAAAGTAATCGCGGCCAGGTCGCCCACGGCCATGGCCGCGGGTTGCAGATAGCGGGTGGCCACACAAGGGATCTCGCACACCGGAATGGCCCGGGCACGCAAGGCTTGGGCCAAGGCTTGGTTGTCTTCGGGCTCGCGGGTCAGCACCACGCATGGGCCGGTCGGCAGATCCATTCCTCCTCCTCGGCCTGCGAACGCGCCGGCCGGCCGTCACGAACCCATTCTTCGGCTACCTTCTGGGCCCATTCCAGTTCGGCTGATTCGAAGCGCTCGATGCGCAAGACATCGTCTTCGCCGGGCGCGGCCACATATATCGAGTGACCTTGATCGTGGGCATGGGCCCAGGCACCGAAAGGAGCATGGCAGCCGCCGCCAAAAGCCAGTAGCAAGGAACGTTCGGCGGTGATACTGGTCCGGGTAGGGGCATGGTCGATGGTCGCGAGGCGATCGAGCACTTCCTGGTCGTCGTCGCGGGCCTCGACCGCGATCACGCCCTGGCCGGGGGCACAGATCCAGCGCCCGGGATTGAGGTCGTAAGCAACCAGTGGCGAGACGTCCAGCGCTAGCCGGGCCAGGCCGGCCCGCGACAAAACGATAGCGTCGAACTTGCCGTCGCGGCACTTTTGCACCCGGGTGGGCACATTGCCCCGGATGGGGGTGGCCACCAGGTCGGGGCGCACCGCGGCCAGCAAAACTTTCCGGCGCATGGCCGAAGCACCCACGGTCGCGCCCGCGCGCAAGGGCAAAGTTTCTGGCTGGGGATGGTTGGCCTCGGGGTGGACCAAGAGCACGTCGGCAGCCTCGTCCCGCTTCATCAGGGCAGCCAGTTGCAGGCCGGGGCTTAGCACGATGGGTAAATCCTTGAGCGAGTGCACGGCGAGATCAATGCGGTTTTCGAGCAAGGCGGTTTCGATTTCCTTGGTGAAAAATCCAACCGAGTTTTGGGCGCCCAAGGCTTGATCGGCAAATCGATCCCCCGCGGTCTTGATGATGGTCTCCTGGCTAGGACCAGGCAGGAGGGCGCGAACCCGATGCGCCTGTTCCAGGGCCAGCCGACTTCCGCGGGTGCCCACTCTTAAGATTCGTCCCGACATGATGCCTCCTGTGCGTCGCGCAGTGCGGTCTCCTTGATGGTCCGGAATACCTCGGTGGTATACTCCAACACAATGGATTTCAAGTCACCTTGTAATTGTTCCCGGGCCTCCGCGGGCAAGTATCCAAAACCTGCGGCCACGCGTCGAGGAATTTCCTCATCCACCAACTGGCGATGGTGGCGCTGAACCGTGTCCAAAATGCCGGAGAAGGCGCTCTCGTGGCAAAATGCCTGGTATTCGACCAAGGCCCGTTCAATCAATTTTTCTACTTCCGCTTGGTTTGCTTCCGCCAATTGGTGGTGGTCTCGGTGAAATTGGGTTAGCTTGTCGAGGCCGGCCAGGCTGACCGCCGCCGGCAGATCCGCACGTTCGACCTGTTCGGGAATGCCGATGTCGACCAGCACCAGGCGCCCATCGATGGAAATTTTGGCCAAATCCGAGCTTGGTAAAATCGGCTGGGCGGCGCCGGTGCAAATCACGGCCGCATCGACTTGGCTAAGGATCGCGCCCAGTTGATCCAAAGGACGGATATTGTCCTTCCGGTCAATGCGCACGGTCCGGTTGCACAATATGGGTTGGGCAAATCCGCTGTCTTCGAGTAGCCCCTGGACCCGCCGGCCGATGCGGCCCAAGCCCACCACGGCCACCCG
>JAUVBB010000569.1 GCA_030591445.1 Deltaproteobacteria bacterium
CGCAGGGTGGGAAGCATTGGCGCTGGCTCGGCAGGGTCAGTGGTGTACCCATCAAGTTGGAGTTCCTCTGTGAGTTGGAAGACCAACCCGCCGAGCACGTCGTTTTGGCCTCCGGATGCAAGCAACTTGGAGCGGTGAACCTCAGGGGGACAGGCTACGTAAGGGAGGACTGGCGAATCGAGAAGATGACCGCGATCATTCCGGATGGCCGAACCATCACCGTGGACGTACGCGTTGCCGGTCTCTGCGGATACTTGCTCGCCAAGACCACGGCCGTTAGGGAGCGTGGCGCGGAGAAGGATTACTACGATTTTGCGTACGTATTGATTTATAACCGTCTGGGTGGCCCTGCGCAGGCGGCAAGCGAGTTGAAAACTGGAAAGCTGGGGCATCGCATTCAGCCGATGAAGACTGTCTGGCGCGAGGTGAGTGATCGCTTTGGTGCCCCTGACCGAGTTGGACCGGCGGCATATGCTGTCCAGGCGCTCCAGGCCGACCCGGCGGGGAACGAAGCTCGACTACGCCAGGATGCAGTCTCGGCCGTCGCTGAGTTTATCGAAACGCTCGGGGTGTTGTGATTGAGCTAGTACAATGTACACCTAAAACCTTCGCATAGAGTTCAGAATCTGCTATAGTTGTCCTCAAGCAAAAGGAGGACAACATGGCACCCCGTTACAGGGTTACCTTGACCGAAGAAGAGCGGAGCGATTTGGAAGCCATTTCCACCAAAGGAAAACGAGCCGCGCGTACTGTGTTGTGTGCTCGGGCTTTGCTTCTGCTTGATGCTGGTGATTTTGGACCGAAGTGGCCCGTAGCCCAGGTGGCTGAAGCAGTAGGGAAAACATCCCGAAGCCTGGAGCATCTAAAAAAGCGATTCGTAACGGAAGGGCTGCCTGCTGCTATCGAAAGGAAAAAACGCGAGACCCCTCCAAGAGAGATTCAATTCGGCGGCGAATTTGAAGCGCAACTGCTGGCCTTGGCCTGTTCGGAGCCCCCGGAAGGTCGCTCGCGATGGGCCATTCGATTGTTGGCCGAAAAAATGGTTGAGTTGAAATTGGTAGAAACGGTCTCTCCTATGACAGTATGCAACACGCTAAAAAAAATGAACTTCAGCCTCACCGAAGTAAATACTGGAAAATCCCACCCGATCAAAACGCAAGTTTCGTAGCGGCCATGGAGGACATTCTCGCAGTGTACGCGCGCCCGTACAATCCCAATTTCCCAGTAGTGTGCATGGATGAGTCCAGTGTCCAACTGATCGGGGAAGTGCACAACCCTATCCCGGCGGCACCAGGACACCCGGTTCTGATGGACGATGAGTACGTCCGCAATGGGGTCGCGAACATTTTTATGGAAGTGGAACCGCTGGGAGGAAAACGCAAGGTCAAGATTACAGAGCACAGGACCCGAATCGATTGGGCGCATTTTATCAAAGAGATGTTGGAGGAGCGATATCCGCAAGCTGAAAAAGTGGTGCTCGTCATGGACAATCTCAATACTCATTCTCCCGCCTCGCTGTACCAAGCTTTCCCGCCAGAGCAGGCCCGACGCCTGACCGAGCGGCTGGAGATCCATTACACGCCAAAACATGGGAGTTGGTTGGACATTGCAGAAATCGAACTCAGTGCGTTGAAGCGGCAATGCCTCGCAGGCAGAATCGAAAATATTGAGAAGCTGCGAGCTGAAGTGTCTGCCTGGAATACTGACCGCAACAACAGGCAAACCAAGGTGGATTGGCAGTTCACCACGAGCGATGCTCGGATAAAACTCAAACGACTATATCCGCAACTTTAAGATGTACGCTGTACTAGGCTGTGCTCGACTTGTCTTTTTTGAAGTAGAAAAGGACATATTTTTTGAGGATTCGATGGAACCCAAGGACGAAAACAGCTGGGGCTTAGCAGAACCCTTATCCTTAAGGGCGGGGTTTTTGGTGATGAGGTATCCTTTAAGAATGAGTCCGCTGATCAAGCCAACGATGAAACCCAAGGCGATAGCACAGAGGATTGGCCCAATATCAGAACCAAGCTCTGGCCTCAATTGCTGGTGAATCATTCCGCTCTTAATGAAGAGGACTCGACGCACGGATCCGGCCCTTCTTTTGTCAATCCCCCCTTCTTACTAACGTTTGGGAACCGACCTTCTGTGCAAAACTCTAGGGCAGGTTGTCCGGCGATGACTCTCAAATTCTGGCCACTCGTTTGCGTTTGACTGTCATTCCTGTTTTGATTCAAGCGCATGCGCTGGCTGATCGGCAAAACCGCGTTCGACGCGATGGCGAGCTGGGTCCATGAGTGGATCGGCCTGGCTCCCGACACCTTGGCCCATATCCTGGATACCATCCTGGTTGTGTTGGCCTATCTGCTGCTGCGCCAGTTGTTCAAACGGGCATGGTTGAAGCGCATAGGCGATTCATCCAAACGCTACCATGCATCCAAGACGCTCAGCTGGGTGCTCGGCTTGCTGGCGGTTCTGGTGATCGCCAAGATCTGGCTCAGGGCGGACATCAGCCTGGCCACCTACCTGGGCATCCTCTCGGCCGGTCTGGCCATCGCCCTCCAGGATCTGATCGCCAACATTGCCGGGTTCCTGTTTGTGATCACCCGCCAGCCCTTCCGGGTCGGGGATCGGATCCAGATCGGCGACAAGGCCGGTGACGTGATCGACATCCGCCTGTTCATGTTCTCCATGCTGGAGATCGGGAATTGGGTCGATGCGGACCAGAGCACCGGCCGGATCATTCACGTTCCCAACGGGCGCTTGTTCAAGGAACCGGTGACCAACTACACCCATGGATTCGAGTTCATCTGGAACGAACTCCCGGTTACCGTGACCTTCGAAAGCGACTGGAAAAAAGCCGGAGAGATTCTGCAAAATGTCGTCAACGAGAAGTCGGAAAAATTGGACGACTCCATGCGGCGCCAGATCCGCGAACTGGGCACCAAGTACCAGGTCCAGTTCCGCCACCTGTCGCCCATCGTCTGGCTGAAGGTGATCGACTTCGGCGTCTGCCTGACCGTGCGCTACCTTTGCTCGGCCCGGCGCCGACGCTCCTCCGAGGACGTGATCTGGAAGGCGATTCTGGAGGCCTTCGCGGCCCAGGACGGGATCGACTTCGCCTACCCGACCACCCGCCTCTACAACAACAAGGCCGAAGGCAAACCAGAGGCGGGCGGCCCGGCCCCCAAGGCCTGAAGAAATACGCCGATGGCGGCCCTCACCCGTCGGTTTCTGTCGCCCCCTTTACCTCTTTCGCCAGCTGCGACATGGGGACGAACTTCACCGGTGTCTTGTCCAGCACCTGTTCGCCGATGAATGCGGGATCGTCGGCTCGTTGCCGGTTGCTCTCCGGTTTGATCTGGTAAGATTCGAACAAGATCTTCTGGTTCTTCTGCACCCAGCTTCTGGCGTCCGGGTCGTCGACGATCTCGGCGACCATCTTTTCGAATGCTTTGGAGACTGGCAAACGTGCCTC
>JAUVBB010000589.1 GCA_030591445.1 Deltaproteobacteria bacterium
ATGCTCCCATCGAAGCCGAAGCGCTGTTCTGGGAAGGTTTTCTGCGGGCTCGCAACGGCGAATTCCAAAAAGCCACGAAATCTCTGCACCAGGCGCTTTGGCAGGCCATGGCCTCTGGCTATGACGAAATCGAGATTCGGGCGGCGACCTCCTTGGTTCACGCCGAGGGTTTCGCCCAGCGGCAGTTTGAGGCGGGGCACCGCTGGGCCGCGCATGCCCACGCCGTTTGGAAACGGTCCGGCGGCGAGCTGAAACTTTTGGCCAATCTGTACAACAACCAGGCCATCTTGTTTGCCGGCGAAGGGGCCTATGAAAAGGCTCAAGAACACATCGAGCGGGCGCTGGCCATCGACCGAAAAATATGGGGTCCCCAGCATCCCAACATTGGCAAGAGTCTGTTCAATTTGGCCGAGGTTGCCCGGCTTCGGGGCGACCTGGACCAGGCCTTGGCCAAAGCCGAACAGGCAATGAACAGTTTTCGGCGTTCCTTTAGCCCGGGTGATCCGCAGGTTGCCAAATGCCTGTCTCTGCTCGGTGCCATTGAGTCCGAGCGTGGCGATCATGGGCAAGCCTTGTCCTATTTTCAAAAAGCCGCCACCATTCTTCAGCAGGTCTTTGGCACCCAACGACATCCCATGGTGGCGGAGATGCTGAGCAATATGGGCGATCAATTCAACGCCCTGGGGCGGTATCAAGAGGCGCTTAGTCACGGGCGGCGCGTACTTTCCATTTGTGCCGAGAAAAGCTGCGAGTCGACGATTGTTCCCAGCGCCCAGTTCAACCTGGCCTGGGCCATGGCCAAGACCGGCGGCGATCGGGCGCAAGCACGGACATTGGCGCGCCTTGCCCTCAAGGCCCTGGCCGGTCGACCAGATCAGGAGAAGCTGCGGAAGAAAATCAGCGCCTGGATGGCTACCACAAAGGATACGCCGTAAGTACTACGAGCGATTGCGCTGGGCCAACCATTCTTCCACTGCTTTGAGTTCTGCTGCGTGCGCTTGGTGCCGCTGCTGGAAGAAATCTCTGGCCGCGCGGGCGAGTTTCAGGGCGCGTGGTCTCTTCTGCCCCAACTGCCACAAGATGCGCGCCAAGGCAAAGCGGATACCGGCGATCAGGACCGTGTCATTTCCCTTCTGGGCCAGGACCAGCGCCCGCTCTTGCAGCGCCAGGCTCTTTTTTGGTTTGGCCATGGCCTGGTATACGTCACCCAAGCCGGCCAAACCGTAAGCGCGGTTGGGATGATCGGCGCCAATCGCCTTTTCGTCGATGGCGTTGGCGCGGAGGTAAAGATTTTCCGCTGCGGGCAGTTTTTTCTCCAGCAGGGCGATCTCACCCAGGTTCATCAATACGGTGGCGATCAGACTGTGATCTTCGCCGTGAACCTTGGTGAAAATGGCCAAGGCTCGCTGGTAGTACTCGCGTGCTTCGGCCCGTCGATCCTGATACATGAGCGCGACGCCGATGTTGACCAGCACTTGACCGACGTCGGGATGATCCGGACCCTTGGTTTTGGTCCAGATGGCCAAAGCGCGGCGCATGTATTGTTCGTATTCATTGTGCTGACTTAAGTCAGCGGCGCGGTGACCCAGAAGCATCAGTGCCGAGGCGACCGACGGGTGTTCGGGACCATAGGCCTTGACCACTATGGCCAGGGCCTTTTCGGTAAAGGCCTGCCCCTCACTGCGTTTGCCGGTGTGGGAGACGGCGGTACCGAGCAATTCGTAGGCCCGCGCCAGCTGGGGATGTTCGGGGCCGAAGCCCTGTTCCAGGAGCACGACCCCTTCTCGGGCCCAGCGTTCTGCGTCTTGATAGCGCGCTTGCATGCCGGCCAGGCGGGCCAATTTCATCAGCAGTGATCCGCGCAAACGGGGCGGATTGTGCAATCGCGTGATCACGGCCTCGGTTCGTCGCCCCAGCCGCTCGGCCTGAAGAAACTGCTCGCGCTCGAAAAACACGGTAAGCTGCGCCATCAGCCCCTGGACGATGATGCTATCGTGACCGCAGGCTTCGGCGGTCCAAATGGCCTGCTCCAGGGTTTTACCCGACTGCTTGAGTTCGCCGCGGACATGTTCGAGATTGCCGAGATAGTAGAGTGTTTCTGCCTGAATTGGTAGATAATCAATGGCCTGGGCCTTTTTGGAAAGGGCGATGGCTTGGTTCAGAGCTGGGGCGTATTTGCCGGCATCACCCAAGGCTTTGACCTTGGCCAAGTCTTTGCGAATCCCTTCGACTTGTTGGCGAGTCTGGACATGGGTCGGCGGTTGCACGCGCTGTTGCAATGCTTCTAAGTCGGCGCAAACCTGCAACGGCGTTAGCGAGGTGGTAGCCGCTACCGCCTTTTCCAGAACCTGCTCGTCGGCTTTGGCAAAGACCGCAATCAGCGCGGACCATTCGTGCAAGCGCCGATCCAGACAGCGCATGCGCATGTCTAGCAGATACTCAGACTGTTCCCCGCGCAGATGGGTTGCTTCACAAGCGTCGATGCGCATGGCGGCCCAGGCTCGGCCGTATTCGTCCATTCCTCGTTCCATGCGCAGGAAGGTGTCCCGGGCGTAGGAATGGCCGGTCGCCAGAAAGGCCAGCCGGACTTTCTGCTTGGTCTCGGCATTCCAGGGCCCGCTCAACTTTTCCTCGGCGCCCTGGCAAATCTCCTGGCGCTCGGCCCGCCACAGCGCGGCCAGCGATAGGCTGGTTACGGCCAACAGAACCATGGTGGCGATGGCGATGCTGCGCCGCCAAAACACCCGCGGATCGTGGGACAGATCTTGCAACAATGCATCCATGGACGGATAGCGGGCCTTGCGGTTGACCGACAGGCCGCGCATGATAATCCGCCGCAGCCGGGATGGTATCTTGACGTTGGCGGGCGCGGGATCAATACGGCCGGTGGTGACCTTGCGTTTGACCTCTTTGAAGGTCGACCCGGAAAAGGCGGGTACCCCGTACAGGGCCTGGTAGAGCGTGGCGCAAAACGCAAACTGATCGGTTTTTTCACCTAGCTCGCCGCCCAGGCATTGTTCGGGCGCCATATAGCCGGGCGTGCCCACCA
>JAUVBB010000300.1 GCA_030591445.1 Deltaproteobacteria bacterium
GGCCACAGCCAGGCGGTGGACCTGATCGAGGCCCACGCCAACCAGATCATCTTATCGTCCATCGTCATCTCGGAACTCTATGCCGGAGTGAAGGGAGATGCCGAACAAACTGCACTTGACGGCTTTGTCTCCCTCTTCCGCGTCGTCCCGGTCGGGGCCGAGATTGCCAAGGCTGGCGGACTGTACAAACGCAACTACGGAAAATCACATGGCGTGGGGCTGGCAGACGCCATCTTGGCTGCCTCGGCGGTAGCCGAAAACGCGGAACTCAAGACGCTGAACACCAAACACTACCCGATGATTGAGGGCCTTTCGCCAGCCTATCGGAAATAGGCTGCCATGCGGTGACGGCCGTGGCCACAGGTCTTAGCGGTAGCGATACCCGGCTCCATGCACCGTTTGAATCAAAGTTGGATTTTTCGGGTCTGATTCGATGCGCTTGCGTAAGCGGGAGATGTGCTGATCCAAAGTTCGCGAATTTGGTAAATAATTCTGGCCCCAACACTCATTGAACAAGGTATTGCGATCCAAGACCTCGCCGGGCCGGCGATAAAACAGCTCCAGGATGCGAACTTCCCGCAAACTTAGTTCAATTTGCTCTCCTTGCCGCCGCGCTCGCAGTTCGGCCGGCAACACTTCCAGGTCACCCATACGAAAAGGGGGCAAGCGGGCCGGGCGCTCAGCCGCCGCGTAACAGCGCCGGGTCACTGCGCGGATCCGGGCCACTACTTCCTTGACCCCGAAGGGCTTGACGATAAAATCGTCGGCGCCCAATTCCAAACCCAGCACCTTGTCGATCTCTTCTGATTTGGCCGAAATGAAAACCAGGGGCACGCGCTGGTTCTGGGCACGGATAGCGCGACAAACGTCGTAGCCGGACTGGCCGGGCATCATGATGTCCAGACAGACAAAATCGGGGTTTTCTTGTTCGAACAGCTCGATCGCTTGCTGGCCGTCAGCCGCGGCCACCACCTGGTAGCCTTCGGTCTCTAAGATTTCCACCAAGCCCTGGCGGGTTAGTTCATCGTCTTCGGCTATCAGCACTTTCATATCAACTCCCCGTTT
This sequence comes from Deltaproteobacteria bacterium, assembly GCA_030591445.1. Lineage (GTDB taxonomy): Bacteria > Myxococcota > B64-G9 > B64-G9 > B64-G9 > JAUVBB01. Next base: position 1,066 of record JAUVBB010000300.1, read on the forward strand.
CGGTGGCCAGGGTCAAGACAAAGGTCGCGCCGCTTGCCGCTGGCTGGCAAATCAGATCGCCGCCGTGGAGTCGGGCCAGTTCTCGGGCAATGGCCAAGCCAATGCCGGTACCGGCCACGCCCTCGGTAAGTTCTGCCCCCAGGCGCACAAAGGGCTGAAAAATCCGTTCCCGGGCACCCGCCGCTACCCCAGGACCCTCATCGCGCACGGTGATGGTGATGAGCCCGGCAGATTGCTGACTGCGCAATTCGACCTTGCCCCCCGGGGCGTACTTTTCCACGTTGCTGAGCAAATTGCCCAAAATCTGTTCCAGGGCATCGGCATCGATGGCCGCGGGCTTGGGCGACCCGGCCTGCCGGGCAACCGATATTTGCTTATGGCTCAAGATCGGCAAGAAAGTCTGCACCACCCGGTCGATAATGTCATCGACTCCTACCAACGTTCGACGGATTTTCAACACGCCGCGCCGATGGCGAGAAAAGGTCAATACATTGTCAATCAAGCGGCTCAGCTTCTGCGATTCACTCACCACCACATCCAGGTAGGACTGTGACTTGTCGCCTTGGTCCTCCAGTCGCTCTTGCAACAATTCGGCGTACATGCGGATGTTGGTCAAGGGGGTTTTCAATTCATGCGAGACATGGTTGACAAAACTTACCCTTTGACCGGCCTCCCGTAAATCACGGGAACTTTCTCGATAAAAATATACGGCCAGTCCAATGAACAACAGACCCGCCGCCACCAAAGCCATCACCAGCAACAACCAAGTACCCGCTACCAAATCGCTACCGCCGGTCGGTGGGGGCGCGAAAGCGCTAAGCCGCCATGGTTGCAAGGGCGCACCCAGATCCAGTAACGCTACCGGAGCTTCATGCTCTGCCGCTTGATAGGATCCCCATTTGTACAACGCCTCTCCGCGAGCACCGAGCAAGGCCAGCCGCGTTCCGCCCGGGCCAGCCGCACTGGCTTGGTCGTCAGGCAGGGTAGCGATGAGATCGGCAATCAAGCGGAAGCGATTTAGCTCATAGCCAATGATCGATCCGGACGAGTGACGCTGCCAGAAAACCAAGTTAAGTCCAGAGGCCCAGAACCAACTATACCAACCGTGATCCTGCGCTTCGGCGCCTTCGCCGCTGTCTTGGAAGAATCGTGAGCGATCCTGAAACACCTGCTCGGCGCGGGTCAAAAATTCCTTTTCGTCGCGGCTAATCGGACCGACCAGCGGAGGATGCTGCCAATCGCCCTGGGCATCGAGTACAAAGATCTGCCGCAAGTGCGGAGAATCCGAGACTCGCTTCCGAATCGAAGATGCCGCCAGGTCCTGGCTGGCCGTTTGGGCCATCAGTTCTCGCTCGCGCGCGGAGATAACCTCGCCCAAGCGCGCCTCGATGTCGCGGAGTCTTTCCAGATGAAGCCGATGAAAAGACTTGTCGATTTCTGTTTTTTCGGTCTGGACCAAACGCAGTCCCAGCCAAGCCATCAAGCCCAGGGGCAGGGTAACCAGCAGCAGCAAGACGATGGCAAGCCTGGGTTTCACGGCAGGAGTCTCTCCTCACCAAGCCTGCTGGCCACGAATGGTCCGCATACGCTTATTCATGTGCTTGCGCTGGCGGCCCCAGTTTTCTGAGTCCAGGTTGTCGAAGTCAACCCGGTTGGCCTTACTGTGATCTTTCAAGCGCTTGGACTTATAGCGATTGGCGTTTTTAATCAAGTAGGCTTCGTTGCCCAACAGTAGCTTGCGGGCTTCCTTGATCTTGCCCTGGTCACGCAGGGCCACGGCTTGCCGATTGGCCAGGTTACCGATTTGCTCGACGGCGGCAACCATCACCTGGGCGTTGGTGTTGGCGCGAACCAGTTGCGCTGAGCTTGAATAGGTGACGCTAGTCTCCTGGGACAGATGCTTTTTACCCTGGTGGATCATGTCAATATAATCTACCGCAACCGACGCCATTGCGCGGGTCCTGCCGGCGGCCGCGGCGGCCATCTCTACTTCCAACAAGAGATACTTTTCTTGGCGGCCGTAGATCTGATTCAGGCGGGTGGTAATTCGCTGGCCGATGATGGTGGCTTCTCGCCCCAGCACCCGCACCGGCCTAACCCCGGCGCTACAAACGATCTCGATAGCAACGTCGTTGGCCACCACCGAGAGCAGATCGCCAAATTCATAATTGAAAATCCGCGCCAGTTGCTCAGGCCCTTCGACAAAGGCGTGGTTGCCATCGGAGGCCATGGCCAGCTTGAGCATCAGATCCTCGTTGTAGCCCAGGCCCAAGCCGATGGTGGTCACGGAAATGCCTTCTTTGATCAGCGAGGCGCCCAACTCGCCCAATGCGCTAGGCGAAGAGGGGCCCACGTTGGCCAGACCATCGGATAACAGCACTACCCGATTGACCTGGTTGCGCTGCAAGAACTTGCCCACTTCGGCCGCGCCCTTGCTGACCCCGGCAAACAGGGCGGTGGAGCCACCGGCGGTTAGTCCGCGGATGGCAGCGAAAATGCTATGCTTGTCCGACACCTTGGTCGCCGGTACCAGCACCTGAACGCCACTATTGTAGGCCACCACCGAGACGATATCGTTGCGACCGAGTCGATCAATGGCCATGATGGCAGCGTCCCGGGCGCGTCTGATTTTTTCTCCGCCCATGGAACCCGAGCGATCGAGCACCATGGCCACATTGACCGGCGCGCGATCTTTGGTTGTGGTCAAGGCCTGGCCAGTCAGGCCGACTTTCACATAAGCGGTCTGCTTGACACCTGCCAGCAAAATTGGATGGCTAACCGACACCTCAAGTTTTACCTGTTTGGCCTGGGCGGAACCCAGGCAGAACAAAGTGGCAATCCAGACGGATATGAGCCTTCGCTTGCTTTTCATGATCTTCTCCTTTTTATTTTTTCCGATTGACCAAGCATGTCGCCTTCCTTTCTTTGATTGGACGACAACTCAGCAGGGAGAAGGTCGGATCGCTGTAACAACTTTGTAAAAATTTTGTGACGGCCACCAGGCGGCCCATCCATGGCTAAGGATCTGGCTCTTGGTTTAGCTTCGCGACCGGCACCACCTGGGTGCGATGCATGGCCTCGCCTTCGTAATCTTCTTCGGGAACCATGCCCTGCGCCTGCGGATCGAAGCCCTTGGGAAACACGGTTTTCGGGTGATACACCGCTCCGGTCAAATCGGCATCGTCTAGCTTGGCGCCTTTGAGGTTGGCTTTCCACAAAACGGCATCGCGCAAGGACGCCCGGGTCAAATTGGCGTTGGCCAGGTTGGCCAGCTCCAGGTCAGCTTCGTTGAGGTTGGCCCCACTCAAATCAGTCAAAGCCAGATCGGCGCGGGTCAAATCGGCGTGGTTGAGCTTGGCCCCGATTAAATTGGCCCCGCTGAGATCAGCCCGGGCTAAGCGGGCGTGGACCAAATCGGCCTTGGCCAAAACCGCATCTTTTAACCGGGCCATCTCCAGATCGGCACGACTGAGCTTGGCATCCACCAGAATGGCGTTGGTCATTTCCGCTTTAATCAACACCGCCCGCCGCAAATTGGCCTCCACCAAAAAAGCGCTCTGCAAATTGCTTTCCATGAAGTTGGCGCCACTCAAATCCGAACCGGTCAAATCGACCTGCTTCAAGTTGGCCTCTTCAAACACTGCATTAGCAAAGCGCGCGTGGCGCAAATCCAGCCCGCGTAAATCCGAGTTGGCCAGATTGACCCGCTGCCGTTCCCCGGCGGTCCAGTCCCGGCGGCACAACACGGTCATGACCGCCTGGATTTCCTCTGAGGGACGCTGATCGGGCTCGTCGCTATCTGCATGATCTTGCTCTTCGGGCCACCATCGAGCCCGGGAGCGAACAAAGGCAGCCAAGGTCTCGACCACCGTCCAATGATCCTTCTCGGAGTCATGGGAGACGCCTTCCAACGAATAAATCCCACCCAATCGACCTTCGGTTGAGTTTGAACGCAGCAAATCCATGGCCCGAAAGAAACGATCGGCATACATGCCGGCACGGGCGGTCTCGCTGTCGCGGGTTTGCCGCTCGCGGGCCTGGCGTTGGTCCCGGCCACGAAAAGCCAGGGCGGTAAGAACCAAGGGTACCGCCGAAAGAATGGTTAGCAAGAACCAGGGGGGATTGTGGGCTACTACTCGGCAGAAGAAAGAATCCGACTCGTCACAAGCTAAGGAAAACACCCAGATCAGAGTCGCCGCGGCCAGGATGCCTACCCCAGTCGTCAGCGCCAGCCACTGACCGCGTGAAAGTCTCCACTCGCTTGCTCTCGTTTCTTTGTTTTCTGCCATCGCCTCTTCCCGCCGGCGGCACTAGCTCGATCAGTCTTCTCCCCACACAGTGGTTACGCGAAACATGGAGATCGAGGTGTCGTCAAATTGGCCCTTATAAACACTGCGAATAATGAGTACTCCCACGTACATGGTGCGCTGGGCTGAGACCAGTTCTGGAAGTTTGACCTTTATTTTCTTGCGGAGGATCTTTGCCCGGTCCTTGAACTTGAACCCTGTTCTGCCCTTCCAGTTAAAAGTAGCCTTGTAGGCATCGTCGTCGTCCCGTTTCAGCTTGACGGCATAAACGTCGAGATAGAGTTCTTTGGGCCGGTTGAAGTTCTTAAACTGCTCCCCCGTGCCGGCGCCGGGAGAAATCTCGATATGGGTAGAGCCTTCCGGCAAATGAAAGGCCACCCACTCGTTCTTGCCCCAACCCTTGGCCCCTTCCGCCCAGAAGGTCTCCGGATTCTCATCCAGCATCTTGTCAACCGCGTAGTAGTCCACTCCTCTTCCTTTTTCCACCAGGGTAGAAGAGGCTATCGGCAATCTTTCGTCCTCGGCCAGCTTGAGCAGGGCTTTGACAAAAACTTTCTTGTCGATGACCTTGACGATGTTCACTTTTTTCTTTTTCTTCTTCTTGCTGGGCGTCTTCGACCAGGCATCCGCGGAAAAGAAAGTCAGTACCAGTCCCAACGCGGCGACAATGGCTATATGGCGTCTCATGTTCTACCCTCTCGGTATTCACGGATCCGGGAATCAGACCCCTACCATGATTAACGTAGGATTCTAGCTGGATATTTCATCAAAGGAAAATTTAATTCGCCCACCGGTCGGTAAGCTACCCGATTGGGCTCATTTCTCCCGCCGATAGTTGCGCACGAATTCGCCCTCCTGGCATTCAATTTTCAACTGGCGCACCTCGATACTCTGGCTGGGGGCTTGGCCCGCATTGTCATTGAAGCGACTGAAAAAATAAGCCTTTTTCTTGCCCGGCCGCAATTTGGGCCACTGGGCCTGGTAGGTTTCGTTCACGGTTAGCACCATTTGCCGCCAGCTTTCCGAGCTCTTGTTGGCCACCAGAAAATAGCGCCCGCCCACGATTTCGGTCTTGCTGATACGAACTTCGGCGTCAATTTCGTTTAATTCGCCCGGCGGGACAAAAACAACCACGGTGGCCAAGGCAAAGAGCAAGTAACAGCCAATCACAGCCGTCTTCTGCTTGAAATAACGATTGGATTCTTTGAAATCCTGCAGCATGTTCTTACTGAATTCAGCCAGGCTGTCGTAGGCGTCCAGAATCCAAGCCCAAATCATGGAAAAAAATGATTTCATCTGCTCAATCCTCTTCTTTGTGGCCAAGATGACTGGCACTAAGGGTCTTGCTGACACGCGGGTGCGCCAACAATTTGCGCGCATAGGCACCTTGCTTCATTTTGGGCTTGCCTGCACTTGACTCCTTCGGGGCAAGTGCCACGGTACTGTCTTCGGCGCTGTCTCCATCGGCCATGGGCGGGGCCACCAGATCTCGTTCTTGAAGCACTTCAGTCAAGGCTTCGTCGATGCGTTTGCGCTTAGCGGGATCGAGTTCCCGATCCTGCCATTGGGCCCGATTCTGGTCATAACGCGATACCCAGCGGGTCTTGAGCTCTTGCACCGCCTCCACCTGTGGCGGCGGCAAGCCATAGGTGCCAGGGTCGAAGAAATCTTCATCCATTTCCGCAAAACCATAAGGTTCGAGTTTGGACATGAAGGTGGGCAAAATGCCGGTCGGGGTATGATAACCCTGGATGTATCCATCTTTGTCTTTGCCGGTCATGACATACACAAACAAGTCTTGGGTGCGATAGTCTCCCTTATCGTTTAATGGCAGCACCTCGCTGATATGGGTCAATCGGCGCGATCCGTCAGGGAAGCGAGCACTGCAGATGATGATCTGGATGGCGGCGGCAATTTGCGCCCGAATGGCAACCATGGGCATATCGATCGGGCTCTGCAAGCAGAGAGATTCGATGCGCCGAAGGGTATCGGTTGGCGAATTGGCGTGTACCGTGCACATGGACCCGGCATGCCCGGTATTGAGTGATTGCATCAAATCGAAGGCCTCGCCGCCACGAACCTCACCGACGATAATTCGGTCGGGCCGCAAACGCAGAGCCGAGTGGAGCAAATCGGTCATATTGACCCCACCGCGGCCAAATTTGTCTGCTGGGCGGGATTCAAAGGGCACCAGGTGAGACTGGGCCATCTGCAACTCGGCCGAGTCCTCAATGGTCAGAATGCGCTCGTCATTGGGTATCAAGCTGGAGACCACATTAAGCAAAGTGGTCTTCCCGGAACCGGTTCCGCCCGAGACAATGATGTTTCGTTTGGTGATCACACAAGCGTCGATGAAGCGGGCCCATTCGGGAGTCAGCGACTTGAATTCAATCAGTTGCCGAATGGTCAGCTTGCCGGGAAAAAACTTTCGTATCGAAATAGTGGTGCCCTTACGAGCGATGGGGCCCAAAACCACATGAATGCGCGAACCATCCGGCAAACGGGCATCGAGTCGCGGGTGATCATCATCAATCACGCGGCCGACGTATTGGGCCATGTTGCGACCTACCGCTTCGACGCCCTCCGGGGTGAACTTGGCCGATGTTTTTAACAGGCGGCCCTTAATTTCAATCCAAACATCATCGGGACCATTGATCATGATCTCGGTCACCGCCGGATCGGCCAGATACTTGCGAACCGGTTTCAAAAATGCTGCTAGCGACTTGCTGTACATCTCCGATGTCATCCCACACCTCGATTGTTAGGCAGTCACCTCCATCATAGTGAACCAGAGTGAAACTCTTCAAGGAATAAAACCGGGCTGCCCGAGCCCAGTCGTTGACTTGCCCAGAACCGGTCGGTACACTCCCGATTCATGAAATGCCCGAAATGCGGCAGCCAAGTGGCTGAAGGACAATCCATTTGTGACGAGTGCGACTATATCGTTGACAAGTCTTTTCTCGGTGACGATTTCACCGACCAAGGAAGCGCCTCGGTAGAGGATGTCCGCTACGAGGATGAGAGCTTGGACTCGGCAGCCCAGCCAAGGGATGGGGGCCATCCACCAAAGCGCAAGCAGAAAAACCGGGAGCAAACCGACCCAGAACTGCAAGCGCCGCAATCACTGCCCCAAGGTCAGACCGCGCCAGGAGTCTCCCCCTTGGACCATTCGCTGCGCCAGGAAGGTCGGCGCATCGCCAAGGATGTCGAAGGCAACCTCCTGGGCCTATGGACCCGTTTCAAAAATTTCGAACATCCGGATAAGATAGCGGTCGCCGGCGCGGTGGGGCTCTTCTTTTTCACCTTCTTTCCCTGGGTCTCCTTTGGTCCCGAAACCTTGATTGGTCTGGATGTGGGCGGATGGTTTGCCTTGCTGCTATCGGCGGCCACGGTGGCCCTGGTTCACCTGCGCGAGCAAAAGCATTGGCGAGATCACGAAAGCTACGTGCTTTACACTCAAATGGGCGTGGCCGCTATCACGGTGTTGTTTATCATTGTCAAGATGAGCAGCATCAAGTCGGCGCGCACTGTCGAAGCGCAGCTGGATTGGCAAAGGGTCATCGGCGCCGAGATCCACCTGGGCCTCATCCTCTGCTTTTTCTCCGCCATCACCATCCTGGCCGGCGCCTTACTTACTTTTCACGAACGAATCTGGAAACATCGGTAGGAACTTTTTTAGCTATTTTTGCCGGGGGTGGAGCAATCCTTTAATTGTCTCAATGGCCTCCGGGCGCCCCCAGGGTTTGGGCCCCGTGAATTTGGCGGTCAGTTGGCCTGCCGGATCGACCAGATA
>JAUVBB010000410.1 GCA_030591445.1 Deltaproteobacteria bacterium
CAACCACCATAAGTATCGACGATAATCTTGCGGCCGGTCAGACCACAATCGCCGGCCGGACCACCGATGACGAATCGCCCGGTGGGATTGACATGAAACACCGTCTGCGGGCCCAGCAACTCTTTGGGAATGGTAGGTTTGATCACTTGCTCGATGACCGCCTCGCGGATGGTGGCGTGATCGACCTCCGGCGCATGCTGGGTAGAAATCACCACGGTGGTGATCTCTTTGGGCTTGCCGTTTTCGTAACGAACGCTGACTTGGCTCTTACCCTCGGGCCGAAGGAAATCGATTTCGTTGCTGTGGCGCTGATCTTGAAGTCTGCGTACCAGGCGGTGGGCCAGGGTAATCGGCGTCGGCATCAATTCTTCGGTCTCGTTGGTGGCATAACCAAACATCATGCCCTGATCGCCGGCCCCTTGTTCAACGTGCAGGCCCTCCCCGCCAGTCACGCCCTGGGAGATATCCGGCGACTGCTGATAAATCGAGGAAAGAATGGCACAAGTCTCCCAATCAAAGCCCTTATCTGAGTGATCGTAGCCAATAGACTTAACCACCTCACGAGCCACATCAGGCAAATGGGCATAACCCTCGGTGGTCACCTCGCCGGCGATCATGACCATGCCGGTCTTAATCAAGGTCTCGCAAGCCACGCGGCTTTCCGAATCTTGTTCGAGCAAGACATCGAGTACTCCGTCCGAGATTTGGTCAGCCATCTTGTCGGGATGACCCTCGGTCACGGATTCTGAAGTAAAAACAAAGTTTTTCGCGCTCATACCATTGCTCCCAAAGAAATTCAGTTTTTCACTCAAAGAAAATATCCGGCCTAAGCGGCCGCTGTCAACTGTTGCTAGAAAGTTCTTTATAATCCGCCAAGAATGTCGGCGTGACCATCACCGGTAAAGAACTCGGGAAAGCGCTTGGCCATCCACTGGTGCACGGTGGCATGGATGTCTTCAGAGTCAGTCATCTGGGCAACCTGGTGGAGGAGGTTCTTGGCTTCTTTATGACGAGAGCCGCGAATAAGGTGGCGCGCATAGGGCAAGGCCAAGGGATTCATCGACACCTCGTCGAGCCCCAGGCCCAGCAATATGTGCAGATACAATGGGTTGCCCGCCATTTCCCCACACATACTCACCGGGATCTTGTTGTTGTGGGCGTTTTGCACTACCCGGTTCAACAATCTCAGGATGGCCACATGCAAGGGATTGAACAAATAGGCCACTTGTTCGTTCTGCCGATCTACCGCCAAGGTGTACTGAATGAGATCGTTGGTACCGATGCTGAAGAAATCGACTTTCTTGGCAAAAGCGTCACTCATGAAAGCGGCCGAAGGCACTTCGATCATCATGCCTACCTTGACGTTCGGATCGAAGGCCTGTCCTTTGGCTCGCAGTTGTTCTTTGGCCGCTTCCAAGACATCTTTGGCTTCGCGCAGCTCATGTAAGCAAGAAATCATGGGAAAGAGGATCTTGAGTTGTCCGTCCACCGAGGCCCGCAACAACGCGCGGAGCTGCGCCAAAAATAATGGCCGCATCCGTAAGGTCAGCCGGATAGCGCGTAAACCCAGAGCCGGGTTGGCTTCGGGCTCGGAGCGCAAAAAAGGCAATCGCTTGTCCCCACCGATGTCCAGGGTGCGAATGGTCACCGGCCGACCTTTCATCAGGCGGAGAATTTTCTGGTAGCAGCGGCGCTGGTAGCCTTCCGAGGGGGGACGTCGATTGAGAAACAGAAACTCGGTGCGAAACAAGCCTACGCCTTCGGCTCCATAGTGCAAGGCGGTGGGAACTTCCTCAACCATCTCCATATTGGCCGAGAGCATCACTTTCTTGCCATCGATGGTTTTGGCGGGCAAAGATTTTTCGCTCACCAGCTCGGCCACCCGATGGCGCAAGACCTCGGAACGCATTTGGGCCTGTTGTATTGCCTTATCGGATGGATGCAGAATTACTTCGCCTCGGTAACCATCGATGATGATGCGGTCGCCGGTGCCGGCATGGTTCAAGATGCCTTCCGCACCCACGATGGCCGGCAATTCTAGCGAACGGGCAATAATGGCGGTATGGGAGGTTTTGCCGCCAATCTCGGTGACAAAACCCGCGACCTTCCGGCGCGACAGCCCGGCGGTGTCTACCGGCGACAAATCGTGGGCTACGATTACCGCATTCTCATGACTGGGTCGGCTCAGTTCGGTGTCCCGGCCCATCAGATTGCGCATGATGCGCTGGGCCACAAACTCGACATCGCTGCGTCGTTCTTTGAAATAGTCGTCTTCGAGATTGTCGAACACCTTACGGATTTCAGCAACGGTATCCTTCAGTGCCCACTCGGCGTTGATCGACTGTTTGGCAATCCGCTTTTCGGTGCCGTCTACCAGCATCTCATCGCGCATCATGAGCAGATGGGCCTCAATGATGGCGCGCGGTTCCTGACCCTTCCGACTCGCCATCTTCTCGCGGATGGCATCGAGTTGGGTAATGCTGATCTCCACCGCCTCTCGAAAGCGAGCCACTTCTTGCTCAATTTCATGGTCGGCAACGTGGTTTTTGGGCACCCGGAATTTTCGCCGATCAACCAGATGAACCACACCCACACATATCCCCGGAGAAGCATCAATGCCACGGAGTATCTTGGTTCGTCTACGCCCCATACCGGTTTCTGCCCTCACTCTTCTTCGCCGAAGCGATCGGCTACCAATCCTTGCAATGCCTGCAGGGCCGATGACCCGTCCTGGCCGCGGGCCATGATCTCAATCTCGTCGCCCTGCACCGCCGCCAGTTGCAAAATACCCATGATGCTCTTGCCGCTGACATCGATATCGTCCTTGCAAACCCGGATCTCGGCTTCGAATTGCTGTGCCTTGAGCACGAAAACAGCGGCGGCCCGAGCATGCATGCCCAGCTTGTTTCTGATTAGGCTTTTTCCACTCACCTCCGTCAATCGTCACCTCAATTGGTCGTAGGTGCTAAGCCCTTTGCTGGACCAGCACCTCGGACGCCAATACTATGTTTTCTCTACCTTCCCGGGCGATGGCGCGAGCCATCACCGCTGGGTCGGACAGAGAATGAGTGCGCAAATCAACCATCTTGAGCAACATGGCCAAGTTCAATCCGGAAATCACCTCCAGCTTGCCCGGAACCAGGCGCGCCAAGGAAAAGTTGGCCGGTGAACCACCGAACAAATCAGCCAGAATGATCACACCATCGCCGCTATCGACCGTCTTGATCGCTTGATCCAATTCATGGTTGACGTCTTCACAGGAAGCCGTGGTCGCCACATCAACCGCGAGCACCTGCTCCTGCGGCCCGACAATAGTGGTCAGAACCTTCAAAAACACCTGGGCCAAACCATCGTGCCCAAACAGAATCAAACCTACCATATGCTTTCCTTCCCCGGTGCCAACCAGCAAGCGGTGGCAACTTCTATCAGATTCGGTTCAGGTCCCGGTGCCGGACAATCAGCGGTCCTTGCTCCACACCCAAACGAGTGCTCATTTCCTCTACCACTGCCACCGATCGATGCCGCCCACCCGTACAACCAATACCCACAGTCAGGTAGCTCTTGCCTTCCCGATCGTAATGCGGGCGAAATTTCTCCAAATAACCGACCACCACCTGCAAGAGATCCTCGCCCTCCGAATTCGACAGCGCATACTCGGCCACTTGGGGGTTCTGGCCGGTCTCTGCGCGAAGATCCTCAACGAAATATGGGTTGGGCAAAAAACGCACATCGAAAATCAGATCGGCCTGTGACGGAATGCCATACTTGAACCCAAATGACATCAGCACCACTGTCATTTCATGACCGGGCTGTACCCGCATGAAATGCTCCCGGACATAGCGGCGCAAGCGATGGGGCGTAAACTCTGAAGTGTCAATCACCTGGTCGGCATTTTCGCAAAGTGTTTTGAGGATCTTGCGCTCTCGCTCAATACCCTCCTCGATGGTTCCCTCTGGCGACAGGGGATGGCGCCTTCGGGTTTCGCTATAGCGGCGAATCAGCACCTTGTCGGAACAATCGAGGTACATGACTTCCACCCGCCCGCCGTCTTCGCGAATGCGTTCGATGTTGTGCTGACACCCATCTAGGAAACGCGCTTCCCGGGCATCAACCACCAGTGCGATTTGCTCGATTTCGCCACTGCTACGCGGGAACAACTCGATCAATTTGGGCAAAAGCACGATGGGCAGGTTGTCGATGCAGAAGAAACCAATGTCTTCCAGCGCGCCAATCGCCGTGCTCTTGCCCGAGCCGGACAAGCCACTGATGACCACCACCCGTACCGGTTGATGACTGTCGGCAATCTCGGTATCGGTCATTTGCTCGTTCCGCTCAACGTCGGTCGTCCTCTTCGATAATGGCACCGAAGACCGCCTTGGCATCTTCGGCGCTCATCACCCGCTCGCGAAAGCTCTCATCCTGGAAAAGCCGATTCAAACGAGCCAAGGCCTTGAGGTGCGTACCCTGGGCTTGCTCGGGAATGAGAAGCACAAAAAAGAAATGGGTCGGCAATCCGTCAAATGAGTCGAAATCCAGACCCTGTTTGCAGCGGCCAAAGCAAGCCAGCAGGTTTTCCATCCCGGGCACCCGGCCGTGGGGAAAAGCAACCCCTTGCTCTATGCCAGTGGATCGTAATTCTTCGCGCTTGATCAGGATGTTGAGCAGTTGATCCCGATCGAACTCCTGATGGTTGCTGATCAGAAGATCCACCAGAGCCGAGAGTACTTCTTTCTTCGACCCAGCGGGGACGGCAACGGTCACATCTCGGTGATCGAGGAAGTTGGCAATCTTCATTTCGTGCAAGCTCCTCCCCCCTCCGTATCAAAAACCCCTGCTTACACCAGTTCTCACTTGGGATGGGTCTTGGCCTCAACCAGGCCGATATTGCCATCACGCTGCTTGTAGATGAAGTTTACGTCCTGCGTACTGGCATTGATAAAAATAAAAAAATCATTATTCAACAGGTCCATCTGGTCGATGGCCTCGTCTACCGACATGGGTTTGACGCTAAATTCGTCGCTGTGGACCACGCGCGGGCCCGGCTGCTCGGTTTCTTCCTCGCGATCGATCACCGCGTGGCGGGCTTTGATCTCCGCATGTTGGGCCGTTCGATGCTCACGCCGCTTGTCCTTGTGTTTACGTACCTGACGCTCCACTTTGTCTAGCGCCAAATCGATGGAGGAGTACATGTCCTCGGTTTTCTCTTCGCCCTTCATAATCAATCCCGAATGCGAGATCTTGATCTCCGCTCGGGACTGATATTTTTGCTTGGCCAACACCACATGAACGTCAGCCGGTCGGGACACGTACTTTTTCAAGCGCGATATCTTTTCGGCGGCATAGTTCTTCAGTGCATCACTGGGTTCCATGTTGCGAAAAGTAACGGAAATCTGCATGACTCCTCCTGGTGGGTCAGAAGCGCCGAGGGCCTCATCGGGTCTGGAAACAAAGAGTTTATGGCTTAGAACATCTTTTTGCGCTTACCGGATGGTAAGATGCCCAACATCTCCCTGTACTTAGCCACAGTTCGCCTGGCAATATTGATATTTTGTTCCTTCAGGTTGTCGACGATCTCGCGATCACTCATCGGTTTCTTGGGGTTCTCCCCAGCCACGATTTGCCGAATCCGGTCTTTGACCGATTCCGAGGCGACATCCTCACCGCTAACCCGACTGATACCCGAGTTGAAGAAGAACTTCAATTCAAAGATGCCCTGCGGTGTGTGCACGTACTTATTGGTGGTCACTCTACTGACCGTTGACTCGTGCAGGCCCAAGTCTTCGGCCACATCCCGCAAGACCAAGGGCTTGAGATGCGCAATCCCCTTTTCAAAGAAATCATGCTGGAACTTGACGATGCTCTCGGTCACCCGATAGATGGTGCGCTGCCGCTGGTGAATGCTGCGAATCAGCCAGACCGCCGAACGCAACTTGTCCTGGATATAGTTATGAGTTTCATCCCCGCGAGCCGTCTCGGTCAAAGTTTTCCGGTAATAGGCACTCACCCGGAGCTTGGGCAAACCATCTTCATTGAGCACGATGACAAACTCGTCCCCCAAGCGATGTACATAGATATCCGGCGTAATGTACTGAGGTTTTTCCTCGGTATAAGCACGACCGGGCCGGGGCTCGAGCTGAGCAATAACCCGCACGGCTTCAATGATTTTTTCCTTGGGCACTTTCAGAGCCCGCGCGATGGCTGGGAAATTCTTGCGCTCTACTTTCGCCAAATGAGAACCAATGATCGCGTAGACCAGCCCGTTATCCACTTTCATGTGCCGCGCCTGCACCAACAACGATTCTTTCAGGTCGCGAGCGGCCACCCCTACCGGGTCGAAGTTCTGAATGACCTTCAGCACTTGTTCTACTTCCGGAATCTCTATTTCCAAGGATTCGGCTACTGCGTCCACGATATTCTTGCCCGCCAGCCGATCTTCATCATCGGCCACCAAGTACCCGTCTTGGTTGAGATTCAGGATGATTTGGGCGCCAATGTCCTGCCCTCTTTCATCTAGGGATGAGAGCCGTAGCTGCCACAAGAGATGATCGGCCA
>JAUVBB010000331.1 GCA_030591445.1 Deltaproteobacteria bacterium
ACCATAGCTGTGGTGCAACTACCGAAGGGGTGGATTACTGCTGGGGTGATGATGATAACGGCCAACTTGGGGATGGGGGGACCAGCCTTGATTCCAATGTGCCGGTGGCGGTGGATGCCAGCTAGTGATCCCTGTTTTAGACTTTTAAAAGAGAAGGGGGGGTGCCTCGCTTGGCCAACGACGAAACCGAATTTGAGACCAGCTCTGACGCTGACACTGCCCCTGGCTCTGAGCAATGTGGAGTCGTGCATCGCTTGGAGCGTGGCACCAGTGTGGGTCGCTATGTGGTCATTGATTTTGTGGATGCCGGCGGCATGGGGGCTATCTATCAGGCCTTTGACCCAGAGCTAAACCGTCCGGTGGCCTTAAAGATTCTTTCGGTCAATAAGCAAAAAAGCCAAGATTCGATAGAGGCGGATAGAGCCAAAAGCCGTATGATTAGAGAGGCGCAAGCTCTGGCCCAACTAACTCACCCCAATGTGGTCACCGTTTACGATGTTGGCGAGTATGAAGATTCGATATTTATCGCCATGGAGTTTGTAGAGGGAAGGGACCTTACGGTTTGGCGACACGAAACCCATCCGACCTATAAGCAGATGCTGGCCAAGCTTATTGATGCCGGCCGGGGTTTGTCGGCGGCCCATCAGGCCGGTATTGTTCACCGGGACTTCAAGCCCGGCAACGTGATTGTGGGCAACGACGGTCGGGTCCGGGTATTGGATTTTGGCTTGGCCCGCGCCGCGGACCTAAATACTGAAAGTTCAAAAAAGAGGCAAGCGCCAAAAGAAGCGCTGGAAACAACTTCTGCCCTTGAACCATCGCTCACTGAATCAAGCAGTGACTTGCTGACTAGCTCTCTTACCCTGGCGGGTTCGGTGCTGGGCACGCCTCACTACATGGCGCCGGAGCAGATGGATGGAAAATCGGTTGACGAGCGTTCCGACCAGTTCAGTTTCTGTGTGACTTTGTACGAATCCTTATACGGCAAGAGGCCCTTTTCCGGGCACAATGTACTGCAAATATTCAGAAGCATACAAAGCGCGGATTTACGCCGGCCGCCAGGCAGTAAAGTCCCCAAATGGCTGGATGAGCTGATTCTACGCGGGCTTTCATTTGATAATGAAGATCGCTTTGCCTCCATGGACGATCTCCTCGATGCCCTGCAAAACGATCCGGCGGTACTGCGCAAGGAGCTTCTCGACCGGCGCAAGAGAATGTTCACGGTCATTGGCTCGATTTCTCTGTCCTTACTCATCGCTGGTTTTGGCATGTGGTATGTATCAACCCAGGCCAGCCGCCTTTGTGAAGGGGCCGAAGACAAGCTGCTTGGCGTATGGGACCAAGAGGTAAAGGCAAAAGTAAAGCAGGCATTCCTGGGGACCAAGAAATACTATGCCGCCAATTCATACCAGCGGGTAGCCAAGATCCTTGATGAACGAGCCGCTCAGTGGACGGCCATGCGCACCGATGCGTGTTTGGCCACGCATGACCGAGGAGAGCAATCGGAAAAAATGTTGGATTTGCGCATGAGATGTTTGAACCGGAAGCTCTCGGAGATGGATGCCCTGGTAACCCTATTTGCGACCAAAACCGACGCAAAAATAATACAGAGGGCGGTGCAAGCAACTTTCGGGCTAAGCCTGCTTAACTCGTGCTCGGATGAAGAATTCCTGTCGGCGGAGATGGCGCCCCCCGAAAACGCAGCACTGAGAAAGAAGGTTGAGTCACTGAGAAAAGACCTGGATGTGGTCATGGCCTTGCGAGAATCCGGCAAATATCAGGAAGGTATTGAGCTAGCCTTGCGGTCCTTGGAGATCGCCAGAGCGCTCGGCTACCAACCAGCAGAGGTCGAAGCCCTGTACTCTGTTGGCAAACTGCAAGAAAAAACAGGCAAATACAAAGCGGCAATCAGGACCATGGAAAACTGTAGATTGCTTGCCGACGAGGCCAAATATGATGAAATCAGGGCCAAAGCAAACAATACTCTTATTTTTTTAGTTGGATATCGACTGGCCCTGCTTGAAGAAGTAGATCCATTTATCAAAAGGGCAAGGGTAGTCATCAATCGCAATGGCGACCGAGGAGTCATAAAGGCACGTTGGCACAATAACCTTGGAGTCATTTTTACCGAAAAGGGCGAGCACGACCAGGCGCTTGCGCACCTTGAAAAATCCCTAACCATAAGAACAAAAACTTTCGGTCCCCAGCATCCGGAAGTGGCAAAATCTAACAACAACATTGGCATTGTCTATTATGAAAAGGGCGAGTACGACCGGGCTATTGAATACTATACGAAGGTATTTGAAATCTGGAAAAATGCCTTCGGCCCCGAGCACCCATTAATAGTGGGAACTAACACTAATATAGGAAACGCGTTTGAAATGATGGGCGAGTTCCGCCGGGCGCTTGAACATCATCAGCAAGCTCTGCAAATAGGGCTCAAAACGCTAGGCGCCGAACATCCCTTGGTAGCCAATACCCACGACAATATGGGGCGCGCATTATATAAAATGGGCGAGTACGATCGGGCACTTGAGCGATTTGAGCAGGCCATGAAAATCATGCAAAAATCTTTTGGCGCCGAGAATCCAAACATGACGGATCCCCAAAGTGGTATTGGAGATGTGTATTACCAAATGGGCGAATATGATCGGGCGCTTGATCATTTTGAGCAAGTTTTAAGCATTTTAAAAAAAGCCGACCAAGCGAAGCAGGCAAAGGTTCCAGAGCCACTTTGTGCCATCGGCTGGATAAAACTCAAAAGAAATAAATTTAGAGAGGCGAGAGCATGCTTCGACCAGGTGCTTGCCCTCTGCGTCACCAACAAATGCACCGCTGAGCGAAAAGACCATCTCCCCCGAGCCCAATTTGGCCTGGCTCAGGTGCTTTGGCATACTGGTAAAGATAGAGAAAGAGCCATTCGACTTGCCGTTGAAGCCCTGGAGTTCTTCAAGACGGCTAAGTCGTTCCAGGGCAAGAATATCCGAAAAGAAGACGAGACCTGGATAAAATCTCATAAACTCTCCACGTGAATTGCACAGACCGGCGAGAACCTCCGCGAGAACCGGTGACGGTTAGCATGGTCTTGGGATCCTTTTGTCTCCCACTGGCCATGTCCCTGTCTCTGCGCTTATGTATTTCACTAAAAACGTTATTCATGAGATAAATACTCAGACGAGGGGCCCACAAGGAGGTTTGTGCCTATGTTTGCGAAAGTTTCCTATACCTGGTCCATGATGGGGGAGAGTTGGCGCGTTTTGAAGCAGGACAAAGAGCTGCTCGTTTTTCCCTTGTTTTCCGTGATTGCCTTGATTCTGGTGACGGCTTCCTTTGCCTGGCCCATTTTTCGCAATGAAGAGTTGATGGCGAGTCTCAAGGCCCAGGAGGAAGCGCCGGGAGTTGTGCACTATGTTATTTTGTTCGGTTTTTACTTCATCAACTACTTCGTCATGACCTTTTTCAATGCGGCCATCGTCGACTCCGCGGCCATGCGCATGCAGGGCGGGGATCCCACGGTTCGCTCTGGCCTAAAGGGCGCCATCCGCTGTTTGCCGCAAATATTTGCTTGGGCCTTGGTTGCGGCCACGGTGGGTCTGATTTTGCGCATTGTGGAGGACAAGTCCAAGTTCGTGGGCAAAATTGTAGTGGGGATCCTGGGCATTGCCTGGTCGCTGATGACTTTTCTGGTGGTTCCGGTCTTGGTCCTGGAAAAGATTGGTCCCATTGATGCGGCCAAGCGCTCCACTGCTCTGTTGAAAAAGACTTGGGGTGAGCAGATCGTGGGCAATTTTTCCTTTGGGGTGGTTTTCCTTTTGTTGGGCATTCCGGGCTTTCTGGTGGCCGCTTGGGGCGTGGCAAATGCATTGTGGGCCGTGGTTGCCCTGGGCGTGATCTATTTGATTCTCTTGGGCCTTATCAATTCAGCCTTGTCTGTGATCTTCCAGACCTTGGTATACCTGCACGCTGCAGACCGCCCTTTGGCGGAAGGAGTTGATCGGAATTTGGTAGAGCAGGCGATGGGAGTGAAATAGGGCAAGAAGGGGGTCACGGGCTAAAATCCAGGCCGATTGCCACTAAGCGAACGGATTTGTCGTAGCGCTTGTAGTCTCCACTCTCATAACCATATTTGAAAGTGACGAACCAGGCGAAGGGCGGATTGGCATCGAGTTCCGATGCGGTCCAATGCTCACCAACTTTTGTATTGGGAAAGAACTCCGGGGGGATAGTCGGATATTCAAAATCACCGGCACAAGTTTGGCCCAGGGTCTCACTGTTTGAGCAATAGTTTAATGATTTTAGCTGGGTAAGGCTGGGTATGCGCCAGGTGCTCACACCGCAAAGGCTGGTGGGATTTACGCGGTTCTTATAATTGTTGGTATTGCAATAATCATCTATTTCACAATTATGGGAATAGAACTCATTTTGTTCATCGCCTTTGACGCCAAGACTGGTCGGATCATACCAAATATAGGTCCAGTCTCGATCCCTCATGCCGCCATCGTCGGTTTTTATCTCCCAGAGTAGACGCCTCTCACTATCGTAAGTGCAGGCCCACTCGTTGGCAGCACTGCCCAGGCTAGCTGAATCGGGCAAGGAATGACCACTGTTGGAAACTTTAATATACCGGCCGGGAAAAAGGCCGGGATCGTCAGGGTCGATGCACGACGGGCACTCGCCGATACTGCCCGACACGTACCAGCCGCAGCCCGCGCTATTGCAGGTCTTCTGGATTAGGTAGGTCGCGCTGGCATCGCATTCACTGTTACACGAAATCACTTCCTCTTTGGTACTGCCAGGCACACAGGCATCGGGCCGCTTTTCGCATGGCTCCTGATTCTCCCAGGCGCAGCTGTCGGTGCACAGGCGAGTTATGGTACCGCACTCTCCAGCCGCGGTGGTGCAGCTCACGTTAGGTAGGGTTTGGCCGGGAGTGCAGGCGTCGTTGACGCAGTCATCACGCACTACCGTGGAGATGTTCTCGCCTACCGGAAGCGTTGCTGAGCCTTGGCAGATGCTGACAGAGGTGATCTGGCAGCTGGTCTCGATGACGCGCGTGCCACATGCGTAGCCGGCAACGCACTCTTGGGTCTCGGTGGTGCTGGTGCCCTCGACGCAGCCGCCGCAAGCAGAAGCGCCGTCCCACTGGCAAGCGGCGTTGCAGGTGAGCGTGGTATACCTGCCGGGTTCACAGCCGTCATCGACACCGCAGGGCGCCAGGCGGCTGTCGCCTGGATTGCACACGCCCTGGTCTTGGCAAACACCGTAGTCAGTGAAGCAGCCGTCGCAACCGAGGAGGCGATGGCCGCACTTGCCGCAGGGCTGAATCGAAGTGTCGTCTGGGTCGCACGGGGTCATATAGGTGACGCAGAAGGAGACCTGCTCCCAGCTGCATTCGGCGGTGCACTGCCAACGGGCGCCTCTGCAGTCGTCGGCGCAGGTGTCGGTCTCGATGCAGGAATCATCGCAGCGTTGGATTCGCTCTTCTCCCACGGTGCACGCGTCTGGAAGGTCGCAGGGGCCGAGCGGCGCATCGGCGGCACAGCCATCGCATACCACCGGCGGCCAGTGACCGTCCTCGTCACATTGCTGGCTGAGCTGGTAGCCGCAACAGGCGACCTCCCTGAGACTGCCGGGTGAGCAAGAATCTTCGTCGGCAATGCCCCCGTCGATGGCGTCGTCTCCGTTGAAGCCGTCGCCTTCGTCGATGGCGCTGTCTCCGTCATTGTCGAAGCCGTCGCCCAGCTCGTCATCGCCTTGCTCGCCAGCATCGTTACCATCGCCACCATCGCTGTGGTTCTGGTCGGCATCACCCAGCACGGCTAAAACCGTACCCGCGTCCGGCGTGCAGGCCGCAAAACCGACCAGCAGGAAAAGCACAGCAGCGAGATAGAGCTTGGGAGCGGGGAGTGAGGACATGTTAGTATTAACAAACATACGGTCATTGTACTACATGGGGGCAGTGATTTCCAGCAGGGGTGGAAATCGGGATAACCAAGATAAGCGTCTCGGGCTCAATCCCCCAAGAAAAGGTGGGCGGGGTAAACCAATATTCATTGGGATCCTCGCGGTGGCAACGGTCAACGCCGATAGACTTCTCGGCGATGGCCGATACGAAAGACGAGGATGATCACTTCTTGGTCCCGGATGTCACAGATGATTCGGTAGCTGCCCACCCGGTACTTCCAAAGCTGCCGCAGTGGTCCTGACAGCGGTTCGCCTATGCTTCTTGGATCGTCAAGGGGAGAGACCCGCTTGCGTAAAAACTCGATGATTCGAGCCTGATACTGCCTGTCTATTTTCCGAAGCTCTCGAAGGGCCGCCGGATCGAACTCAATCGTCCAGGCCAAGCTCGCGCTCCACGTCGTCTATAGCTATCGTCGGCTGGTTTTCTTCCAATCTCGATATGGCCAGGTAATAGTCTTCCAGGTTCTCCATGTGCTCGAAAACCGCTTGACGAACATAGAACGATTTCGTCCGATGGGTCGTTCTTGCTAAGGCCGAAAGTCTCTTGTCGATATCTTCGGAAAGTCGTATGTTGATTTGCTTCTGCTTCGGTTTTGCCATCTTCTGCCTTCTCTTTCCTCATACTATGAATATGATATACCTGTATAGCATGGAGATCAAGCAAACAATCTGTGAGGGGAAAATAGAGAACCGTCGCAGTCCCCTTTACTTCCAATTCGCTCCGATGTTCGCGTATCTTAGTCTCGATTGTCCATAGTTGAAGCCCGGCGCTCGGAAGACGAGGTGGGTGACGCCTTGGGAGTCGATGACCATGGCTAGCGGGGTGGAGTTTGCGAACGGGAACTGCCGTACCTGCCACTGACCGTCGTGGTCACGGTAATGGTCCTCGAAGCCGAGTGAGTTACTCCATGCCGACGAGTAGAGGATGTGCGGGCGGCCCTCTGGGCCCACGGTGGTTATCATGGGAATGTTACTGTAGCTTGCGCCACTGGAATAACAACTGTGGTCGTAGTCTGATAGGTCATCGACGGCTTCAACTGACCAAGTGGTGTCATCGCCGCGATGATAGTATCGCAACCACTGTTCTCCGTTGTTTTCAAAACCCAACTGGAATACGCCCAGGTCTCCGTTGGTAAGAGCGACTAGTTTGTGTGTGACCGGGTAGACACAACTGCCTTCGGGGGCTGTTTCTGTTCGAGTGAATGCTTGCTCCCAGCTGCCCTCGTTGGTGCGTTGTTGAACGGTGACCTCGTAGCTTGCGTTTTTCGAGCCCTGGTGCTCCGTCACCAAGAACATTTGGTTGCTTACGGTATGGGCGATACGGGGTCGATCATTGCTGTAAATGGTGTCGACAAACTCCGTGTCGTCTTTGTCCCAAGCCTCGGGCAAGCCGGCCAGGTAGTGCAAACCAGAGTAATTGCCGGGGTCAACCATGAGGTGCCAAGCGGCAGCTCCGGTGGCGTCGGCGGCGATGTCGTAGATGTATTTAAATTGCTCGTAGCGGTGTTGCCATACTCCGTTTTGCCGGACTGCGTGAGCGAAGCTGCCTTCCGCATGACGGACCCGTTGATAGGCTACCTGCAATTCGTCACTGGCGGAGATTGAGACGGCCAAATCTTCCTGGCGCATGGTTGTTTTCGTTTGATCCCAAGTTTCGAGTTGATTGGAAGACCAGCCGGATCCGGTAGGTTCCGCGTGGTAGAGGTAGCTATGTTGTCTGGAATAGCCGGTATCAGGATCGGTAAAGTCTTCAGCGTAGCTGTAGACAATCTGGGGTTCTCCGTCGGCGTCCAGCGTGATCGCCGCGGTATCATAACCGTCATAGTTAGTCGCAATCGTTATGGCGGTCAGACAGACACAGGTCGAGGGCATGCCGTTGCACTGGCAGCCGGTTTCTAGTTCGCACTGTCGGTCGCAGCCATCATCATTTAGCGTATTTTTGTCGTCGCAGGCTTCGTTGCCGATGATAACGCCATCCCCACAGATGGGGCTGCAGACTGACGGTTCACCGGCGCAGCGCCAGTAGGGTTCACTTTGGCAATCGGTGGAGCAGCCGTCGTCATCAAGGATGTTGCGGTCGTCACAGGTCTCGGCTGTTGAGATCTGGCCGTCGCCACAGGTGTAGCAGCCGGCGAAGTCGACACTGCATTCAAGAGAACAGAGGAGCTCGCCGCGGTTGTGGTCGAAGGAAGCGCAGCTTAGGTCGGCATCAAACTCATCGCCCTCGCAGATCTCGTCGCCGTTGAGAACGCCGTCGCCGCAGGTAGCAAGCGATGGGCATTGGTCATAAGCAAAGTTGCAGTCGGCGGCACAAGGGACGGAGCCCGGCGCATAAC
Organism: Deltaproteobacteria bacterium; assembly: GCA_030591445.1. GTDB lineage: Bacteria > Myxococcota > B64-G9 > B64-G9 > B64-G9 > JAUVBB01. Next base: position 8,301 of record JAUVBB010000331.1, read on the forward strand.
CGAGTTC
>JAUVBB010000259.1 GCA_030591445.1 Deltaproteobacteria bacterium
GCGCGAGGATTCCGAAAAAGAAAATGCCTATGTCTTGCGCGCCACCATCGACACCAAAATGATAAACGCCCAGATTCAGGGGTCTCACAGAAGCCCCCATAGCGATGTCTTTATTATTAATCACCAAGGAGTATTGCAAACTCCGTCACGATTATTCGGCAAAGTGCTTCAAAAGATTCCATTGGCGATTCCTCCGGAATCCTCCGCCACCGAGGTCATGGAGGTCCAGGGCCGCGACCACGAGCTGCTCATTGTCGGCTATGCCTATATTCAAAATTCCCCTTTCATTTTAATGGAAGTCATTCGCCCGGGCGCCCAGCAAGAGAGCTGGCTATCGCTGCGGCGAGAACTGGTCATTTTTCTCATCATCAGTGTCATGGGCATTTTGGCGGTAGTGGCGTGGATGACGAGCTACATTGTCAAGCGCATCCGCGAAGTAGACATCAAGCGGGCTACCATCTTTCACAAGATGGAATACACCAACAAGATGGCGGCTATCGGCCGCTTGGGTGCCGGGGTAGCTCACGAAGTCAACAATCCCCTGGCCATCATCGGCGAAAAAGCAGGTCTGCTCAAAGACTTGCTTACTTTCTCCGAAGAACTTCCCCCCAAGGAGAAAATGCTCTCCTTGATCGATTCGGTCACCCGATCGGTTGAACGCTGCAGTACTATCACCCACCGCTTACTGGGTTTTGCCAAACACATGGACGTACGTCATGACAAGATCAACCCGCAGATTCTTATCCAAGATGTGCTTTCCTTTCTGGAGAAAGAAGCCTTATATCGCAATATTGAAGTCCAGCTGCTGCCCGCGGACAATCTTCCGGCCATCGAAAGTGACCGTAACCAACTACAGCAGGTCTTTCTCAACCTGATCAACAACGCTTTTGCGGCGGTGGACGATGGCGGGCATATCGAAATCACCTTGCGGCTCGCCGACCCAGACCAGGTGGCGGTTGCCATCAAGGACGACGGGGTAGGCATTCCCGAGGAGCATTTACAGCATATCTTCGAACCTTTTTTCACCACCAAGAAGGGCTACGGCACCGGTTTGGGCCTTTCCATCACCTACGGCATCATCGAGAAGCTGGGGGGCAAAATCAAGGTCCAGAGCAAAGCAGGAGAAGGCACCTGTTTCACGGTGTTCATACCTATCGCGTCGAGTTACGTTTGAAATCTGAAGCAAGGAGGCTTGGGTGAGCAAACTGCGAATTCTCATCGTCGATGATGAAGAAGAACTGGTGGGCGCCCTGGTGGAACGGCTACAACTCAGGGGCATGGACGCCTATGGCGTCACCTCGGGAGCCGAAGCGCTGGTATTCATCCAAACGACCGAATTGGACGTGGTTTTGCTGGATATGAAAATGCCGGGGCTGGGGGGCCTGCAAGTGGTTAAAAAAATAAAGGCAGAAAAACCGCAGCTGCAGGTGGTCTTGTTGACCGGCCATGGCTCTACCGAAGACGCGGAAAAAGGCATTGAGTGCGGGGCCTTCGACTGCCTGATGAAGCCCATCAAAATCGAGGAGCTTTGTCAGGTCTTGGGCAAGGCGGCCGAGTGCCAGGAGCCCCCTGCCCCATGAACCAGACCGGCATTCAGAATTGCCATGAACAAGAGCTACAGTTCTTTGGCGCCATCAGCGCGAGTCTCTCCCACCAGCTCAACAATGTCTTGTCTATCATCAACGAAAATGCCGGGCTCTTGAGCGACATGCTGGCAGCGGCCGAACAAGGCTTTCCCCTGGATGCCGCCAAAATCGACCGGAGCACCCAGCGAATCGCCAAGCAGGTAAACCGCGGGGCCGGCTATATCAGTAGGATGAACCAATTTGCCCACAGTGTGGATGAGACCGAACAGACGGTAGATTTGAACGTAATGTTGGCACAGATTGTGTCACTGTGTCAGCGTTTTGCCTCTCTGCGCAAGGTGGCTTTGCTGATCGAAGAGCCGGCACCGGCAGAAGCTAAAATACAGGCCTGTTCCTTTCGACTGCAGCACCTGGTCTACCTTTGCATCGATCTGGCCCTGGCCGGCAGCGATCAGGAAAGTACGATTCAACTATCCTTGGCGGTCACGGAAAACCGGCACCGGCTGTCTCTACACTGGCCCGGATCCGCTACCGCTAAGACTGGGATCAACGAGAAAGTTACCGTGGCTCGACAAATGGCCCAGCAATCGGGCGGAGAGTTCGAGGCCACCGTCGAGGCCGGCAAAGCCATGAGCCTGACCCTGACTTTTTAGGAGGAATTTCGCATGACCGGATACCGAGTGCTATTGGTCGACGACGAAGCAGAATTCGTAGATACCTTGGCCGAACGCCTTGATTCTCGGGGCTTGAAAATCGAGGTCGCCTACAGCGGACCAGAGGCGATACAAAAGGCAGAAGAAAAGAATTTCGATGCCATTGTCCTCGATTTTGCCATGCCCGGCCTCGATGGGATCGAGACCATGAAAGCCTTACGCGCGACCAACCCAGATCTGCAAATCATCTTTCTGACCGGCCAAGCCACCGTGCAAAAAAGCATCGAGGCCATGAAGATGGGCGCAACCGATCTGATGGAGAAACCTGCTGACATCCAGCAGCTACTCGAAAAGATCGAAAAAGCCAGTGCCAAAAAGGCCCTGCTGGTAGAAAAACACGTGGAAGACCAGCTGCAAGACATCATGAGCAAAAAGGGCTGGTAAAACCAGCAGCGCCTGCCCAGGGCAAGTTCTCAGACCTTGGGCACCACCCCGGCCGATTCGGCGGGCGCAGGATCGTCGGCGGGCTTGGCGATTTGGATGCCGTCGCGGGTGGTTTCTTTCACTTGGTACATAGCCTCGTCGGCCATCCGCAAGACGTCGTCGCGAGTAAAGGCGTCGGTGGGAAAATTGGCCACACCGAAGGAGGCGGTCACGCGCACTTTCAGGTCTTGGCCGACCAAAAATACCCCTTCGTTGAGGGCCAAGCGCAAGCGGCGGGTAACGTGCAAGGCTTGCATCTTGGTGGTTTGGGGCAAGATGATGACAAATTCATCCCCGCCGTAGCGGGTGGGAATATCAACGGTACGCAAAGTCTCGCGGATCAACTCGCCCACTTCGGCCAGCAGTTGAGAGCCGCACAGATGCCCGTACTGGTCGTTGACCTCTTTGAAATGGTCAAGATCAAAAAAGACCACCGAGAAGGTCAAATCGTAGCGCTTTGAACGAGCGAACTCGGAATTGAGCATTTCGTGCAAGTAGCGCGAGTTATACAAGCTGGTCACATCGTCGGTTACGGTCAGCTCTTGCACCCGTTGGAAGTTGCGGGCGTTCTCCAGGGCAATGGCCGCATAGTCGGCCAAGGTCTCTAGCAGCCGCAAATCGGAATCGCCAAAAGAGTTGGCTTCGGCGTTGACCAGTTCGATAACACCTTGGACCGATCCGCGGGAGATGAGCGGGACACAGACAATGGAACGGGTCTGGTACTGGGTCAACTCGTCAATTCTTTTGTTCCAGCGAGGATCCTCGGCCACGTTGGGCACCAGCAAGCTCTTGGCCTCCTGGGCCACCCAGCCAGCCACGCCCTCGCCCAGTTGCAAGCGAATTTCCTTGAGCTTGTCCGCGCCCTGGCCAACGGCGATTTCAAAGTACAGTTCCCGGGTGGCCTGATCCAACAAGAGCAAAGACCAATTGTGCGGCTTCATCAGTTCACTGATCTTCTGCATGATGATGGCCAGTACTTCGGGTATCTCCAAGGTCGAGGTCAGGGTCTTGCCGATCTCGTTGAACACCCGCAACTCGGCCACCGTGCGGGTCATCTCCTTGAGTAAGTCCTCCCGTTCCATGCCGCAACCCCAAAAAAGAATCGGCCACAAGCGCCCACGGGGCGTTGTGCCCTGGTTTCTGCCTACAACGTGCAACAAGATGATTTGTAATTTTAGCGTGACCTTAGCCAAAGTCAAAGAAATTCAACCCGGTGCACCACCTGGGCCTGACCATCCAGCTTGACTGGCCCAAGCCTTGCTGCTAAGGGTGAAAAATCAATCAGACATCCGGCTAGGCTACGCGGAAGACAAGTCGGAGCAAAGACGGGAGGAGCAGATGGCCAACAAGAATTCTGGCCTGCCAGTGGCTGCGCTGTCGGCGGTGGTGATTTTGGGCAGTGTGGCCGCGGTCTTCTTGATGAACAACTTCGGGGAGATCACTTTCGGCCAGAGTTGGCCGGTGCTAGGCATGGCCGTGGGTCTGTGCCTGGTCTTTGCCACCTACCTTGAACTGGGGCTGGTCATTGCCGGGATCTTCTTGCTCATTTTGCTGGCCAATCTTGAACAGATTCCGGCATTCGGCAAAAGCTGGCCTTTTGCCCTTATCTGGATTGCGATTCTGGTGGTAGCCGGAGCCATGCGCTCGCGGGCTACCAGAAAAAAGAGCGGGTCTTAGCAGCGATCACCTAAGGAGGCAAGGATGAGTTTTTGGGAAAAAGTGCTGCCCGGCTACAAAGGCTATCGAGAAAGAGAAGACAGCCGCAACAGCGACAAACTGCTGCGGGAAATGCTGGCGCAGAAACTCAAAGAGGGGCGCGCCCGTTACGATGATCGCAAGGCCGATATCGCCAACCGGGGAAATCTGGGCCTGCTGGGGCCGGCGGAAAAAGTCACCCAAACCCTGTCTCGGGTCATCGATCGCCTGCGCTATGCCAACTACGGGTTCAGCGGCAAGTGGTTCGGCAAGGACAAGATCGGAATCGATCATCTGGAAAAGGTCCATGCCTTCGACCGGCAATTGGCCGAGACCACCGCGCAGCTTCTCTTAGACATTGCCGCCTTGGAACTCACCGACGACGACCAAGAACTCGAAGTGCAATTGAAGGGACTGGCAAAAGAGATCCGTAGTCTGGATGAAGCCCTCAACGAAAGGGAGCGAATCCTGCGCGCGGTAGGTTCGGAGGAAGATCATGGCCATTGAGGTAGTGCAAAGCCTGGACGATACCGGTGAGCTGATTGTCTCTCGTTTTCCCACCAGCGGCGAAGCCGATCTGAAGCTCGGCGCCCAGGTCATCGTTCGGGAGAGTCAAAGTGCGGTGTTCTTTCGCGGCGGCAAAGCCCTAGACACCTTCGGGCCGGGTCGCCACACCCTGACCACGGCCAATCTGCCGCTGGTGGGCGGCGTGATCAAGCTGCCCTTCGGCGGCAAGACCCCCTTCAAGGCCGAGGTATATTTCGTCAATCACAAGGTGTTTACCAATATCAAATGGGGAACGCGCGAACCCATTGCCTTCCGCGATACCGAGCTCATGTTGGTTCGGCTGCGGGCCTTTGGCATCTTGTCGTTCAAGGTGGAAGAATCACAGCTCTTCGTCAACAAGATTGTCGGCACCCAAGGCCACTATTCTTCGGACCAGATCAATGATTTCCTCAAAGGTATTGTCATCGGCCGGCTGACCGACTTTCTGGGCGAAAATCTCAAGAGCGTTTTCGATCTGCCCCAGTACTACGACGAGATCGGTGCCGGCACCAAAACCCGGCTCAAGGATGACTTTGCCAAATACGGCCTGGCGCTGGAAGACTTTATTATCAACGCCATCACCCCGCCCGAGGAAGTACAGAAGAAAATCGATGAACGCTCGGGCATGGCCGCCATGGGCGATTTGGATCAGTACATGAAATACAAGGCCGCCCAAGCCATCCACGATGCCGCCAAGTCCGAGGGTGGCGGCGGGTTGGCCGGCGCGGGCATGGGCGCCGGGGTGGGCATGAGCATGGGCATGATGATGCCGGGCATGGTACAAAACGCCATACAGCCGAACCCGGCCGCCGCACCTGCCGCACCTGCCGCGTCCACGGCCGCGCCCGCTGAGCAAATCGCCTGCCCGCAGTGTCAGGCCGGAAACGCCGCCGGCGCCAAGTTCTGCTCCAACTGCGGCGGTAAAATGGCCCAAGCGATCCTGTGCGCCCAATGTCAGGCACCGGTGGCGGCCGGGGTCAAATTCTGCTCTAACTGCGGGGCCGCGGTATCCGCCGGGCCCAGCCACTGTAGCCAATGCGGTGAAAGCCTGCCCAGCGGCGCCAAGTTCTGCGCCCACTGCGGAACCAAATCTTAATATTTAGGCATTGGACCGAGGCGTTTTGCTGCGGTTCCTGCTCATCTTGGCGGTGATTCGCTGATCGGGCGCTCGGGTTACCTTGGTGATCCGGCGCCGGATTGGTTTTTTGACCGGTGCATCGGTCGCGATCATGTGATTTTTCTTTTGCGCTAGGGGGTCCGACTCGGAGAGATCGTGGACATCCGGCTTGATTTCTCCTCGAATCATCGAAACCTCATAGGTCGCTTCCCATTCAGTGGAGAGGTCCAATTCCCCGGGCTTTACCCGACTAGACTCGCGATCAATAAGTTTGAACACCAGGGCATAGTCGCCAAAGCCAACCACGTCTTTGGCCTCGACATAGGCGCGCTTGATCCGTTTGCCGTTGACGAAGGTGCCGTTCAAACTACCCAGATCATCAATCAGGATGCGGGAGCCAAGTATGCGCACGGCGGCATGGGATCGAGAAATCCATTCCGTACTGATCTGGATGTCGGCGTTGAGGCTACGCCCTATCACCACTCGGTTCTGCGCATAGCACTCCGTGCCAAAAAACTCGCCGCGATGAAAAAGCGAAACCATCAGGACGGCATTTCCTGGTTTGGTTTCGGTGGAGCTAGCCATTTGTTCATCCTCCCAAGCATGGAGGCGGTATTTTCGTTTTAGCGAAAAAGCGGCGGCCAGGCCGACTATCGACCCGGCCGCCAGCCATTAAAATGCGGGAGGGAAGCTTACCCTTAGGGTTTGGCCACTGGAAAAAGGAAGCGCGAACATTCCAGGTAATTCTCCTCTCCCTATCCCTAGCCCAAAGTACAGCAAGGCTCGTGCCAAATCGCGTTCTCGCTAAATTTCGGTAAGTAGTTGAAATTTCTATATACGCTAATCCCAATGGCGACAGGGAGTCGCAAGAACTTCAGGATTTAGCCGCTAAGTGTCGCCAGGATGCTTCAGTTTAGCTGAAACTCAAAGCTATCAAGACACTGTCTGGTGCTGGCGGCTGGGGATACTGGCGTTTAGCATTTCTTGAATATGGACGGTGGCGTTGATGCCATCGCCTACCGCGGTACCAATTTGCCGCACCGATCCTGCCCGCAAATCGCCAGCGGCATAAATTCTCGGGTGGGAGGTCTGCATGTTCATATCGGTTTTGACGAAACCAAACTCGTCGAGCTCAACCACACCCTGCAGAAAGCCAGAATTCGGGACCACGCCCACGAAAACAAAAACTGCCGCCACTTCGAGGACCCTGCTTTCGCCGGTCTCGACATCCTTGATGCGAACACCGGTTACTTCTTTATCACCCAGGATTTCCTCCACCGCCGAATTCCAGGCGAAGTCCACGTTCTGAGCGGCAAAAATCCGGTCTTGCAACAATTTCTCGGCCCGCAACTGATCGCGCCGATGAATGATGGTGACATGACCGACAATGCGGGAGAGATACACCGCTTCCATGACCGCGGCATCGCCGCCGCCGACCACGGCCACCGATTGGCCTTTGAAAAACGCCCCATCGCAGGTGGCGCAAACGCTCACCCCTCGGCCCATCAGCCGCCCTTCGCCGGGAACCTTAAGCGGGCGATGACTAGCGCCACTGGCTACCAGCACCGCGCGGGCTCGGTAAGTCGAAGAAGAGCAAGTAAGGGTCACAAGCTCTTCGGTCGCTTCGATTTTTTCCACTTGATCAAAGGTAATGCCGGCACCGAAGCTCTCGGCCTGACGTCGCATGACGTCGGCCAATTCGGCCCCGGTTTCCAAATCGATCACGCCCGGGTAATTCTCCACCTTGTCGATAATGTTTACTTGGCCTCCGCCACCCATCATATCTAGCAACACGGGTTCGAGCCCACCTCGCCCACTGTAAATACCCGCGGCCAGGCCCGCCGGGCCGGCGCCTATGATCACTAGATCATGAATCTTGTTCTCTTGGTCGGCAACTTGATCGCTCACGCCCATATCCTTTCTTCAGCCATTTTTCATGCGTTCGAAGAAACCAGATTTCTTCTTCTTGCCCACCTCGATTTTGGCCGAGTCGGCAAACTTGCGCAACAAGTCTTTCTGTTCGGAATTGATTTTCTTGGGAATCTCCACCTTCAGGTGCACCACCAGATTGCCCTGGCCGTGACCGCGAAGACGCGGCACGCCTTCTCCCTTGAGCTTGATGAGATCACCGGGCTGACTGCCGGCGCGGACGTCGATGATTTTGCTGCCCTCGATCAGCGGGATCTCAATGCTGGCGCCCAGGACGGCCTGCACGAAATGAATGACCACCTCGGTGTGCAAATCGTTGCCATCGCGCACGAAATTCTCATCTGGCAGCACGTGCAGGAAAACATAGAGGTCTCCGGCCGGCCCGCCTCGATCACCGGCGGTGCCTTCCCCGGTTAGGCGCATGCGGGTACCATCGTCTACCCCGGCGGGAATGGTGACCGAGACGTTTCGGTCTTGAGAAACTTCGCCACTGCCCTGACAATCCGTGCAGGGGTTTTCGATCACCTGGCCGGCTCCCTGGCAAAGCGGGCAAGTGGTGGCAATGGTAAAGAATCCCTGGCTCTGCATAAGTTGTCCCGAGCCACCGCAACGGGTACAGGTCTTGCGAGACGTTCCCGGGGCCGCGCCCGAACCTTGGCAAGCTTCGCAGGGAACTGGATGGGTGAGCGTCAGCTCACGATCGGTACCGAGCACCGCTTCATGAAAGGAAACCTCCAGATCGTAGCGAAGATCGCTGCCCCGGCGGGGCCCGGTGCGGGATCGGGTCCGATTGCCCCCGAAACCAAAGCCAAACAAGTCGTCAAACAAACTGCCAAAACTCGAGAAAATGTCATCCACCGAAGAAAACCCGGGTGAGAAGCCGGCCCCACGCAAGCCTTCCTTGCCGAATTGATCGTACATTTGGCGTTTCTTGGTGTCGGAAAGCACACTGTAGGCCTCGGCCAAGTCTTTGAATTTCTCCTCGGCCTCCTTGCTGCCCTCGTTTCGATCAGGATGGTACTTTACCGCCTGTTTCCGATAAGCCTTTTTTACTTCGCTATCCGACGCGTTTTTCTCCACGCCGAGAACTTCATAATAATCACGATCCACGCTGGAACCCGTCCTTTGCCCCCATAGACATCCTCTACTTGCTCACACCGACGCGCACTCCCGCCGGACGGACCACCCGTTCGCCCAACCGATAACCGGGTCGAACCTCTTCAAGTACCATGCCCGCTTGGGCCACGGAAACCTCGGTGGTCATCAAGGCCTCCATGCTGGACGGGTCAAAAGCCTGGCCCTGGCAGGAAATGGTCTCCAGCCCCATTTTGGCCAGCTGATCTTCCAATTGCCGGATAATCAGGCCCATGCCTGCTTCCAAGTCCTGGGCCCCGGGGTTTTGTTGGGCCGCCGCCCACAAGCGGTTCATATTGTCGAGTACTTCAATGAAGGGTTCCACCAATTTTCCCTTCTCGATTTCCAGCCGGCGGTCCAAATCTTTCTGGATGCGCGCCCGGGTCTGATCCATATCGGACACCGAGCTCTTGTGCGCCTGGATGTACTCTTGCAGAGTATTGTTTTTCTCTTCAATGCGGTTTTCCAGATCTTCTACATAACTGGGCAGCTTGATCTCAGGATCGACCAGTTGTTCCTGATCGATCTCGGACTCGTCGAGCCACCAACGTTGATCTCGGACCGTAAAGCCTTTGCCATGCTTGCGTTCTTCGTCTTTTGCCATTGTCTAGCTCCATCACTCCATGAAGAATCCCACCTGAAGCCTTTGAATAATCATAAACCAGCAAAAGTCAAGGCTTGCACGACAAAAAGGACCGGTTGAGGCAGGAAAGACAGTTGCCAACCCAGTCGGGCCCGGCCGGCCAGAGGCCCGTTGGCCACCCGGGAAAATGCCTCCCGGGCGGCTGCGCGCTTGCCCTGGTAGAGCAGGGCATAGCCCAAGACCAAGGAAACCGCCGAATCTTCGTGGTTTTCGGCCGCCAGCCGGGCCAGCTGCCGCTCGGCCTGCTCATAGTGCCCGCCCAGGATATTGCGCAGGGCCAGGGCCAAGGGTTTTTCCTCTTTTTCGTAAATGCCCAGCAAGGTGGCCGGAATCTTGTCGTCAGGGCTAAGCCGATGGGCGCGCAAATAATAGCGGCGGGCCTCCTCTTGCTCGCCGGCGACAAAAGCACGGTGGCCGGCCAACAACCAGGGTCGGACCAGGGCCCGTTGCCCGACCGCCCGCAAGTCCGCGGCCCAGGCCGGGGACTGTGCCGAGGCCAGGTTCGGTGCCGCCGAA
>JAUVBB010000132.1 GCA_030591445.1 Deltaproteobacteria bacterium
CTTCTTCCGGCTTCTCGACGGTGATAGGGGAGGTGCATTGGACCACGGTCGCCTTGGGATTGGTCTGGCGAATATTCTCTTCCACGGTCGCGATCCATTCCGGCTCGGCGGTGGCTACCTTGTTGATGACAATGATGTCGGCCATGCGCAGGTTGGCCTCGCCCGGATGATACTTGAGCTCATGGCCGGCCCGGTGCGGATCGACCAACACCACATTGATGTCGGCTTTGTAGAAAGGCAGATCGTTGTTGCCGCCGTCCCAAAGAATGACGTCGGCTTCTTTTTCGGCCTGGGCCAGAATCTCGCCGTAATCGACCCCAGCGTAAACCACCACGCCGCTGCGGATGTGCGGCTCATACTCTTCGCGCTCTTCGATGGTGCACTCGTGTTTGTCCATGTCTTCCATGGTGGCAAAACGCTGGCAAATCTGCTTGCTGAGATCGCCGTAAGGCATCGGATGGCGGATGGCCACGACCTTCTTGCCCATCTCCTGCAGCGCCTTGATTACATAACGGGTGGTCTGGCTCTTGCCAACGCCGGTGCGCACCGCGCAGATGCTAATCAGCGGCTTGTTGGAAGGAATCGCGGTAGCCGCCGGGCCCAGCAGGCGATAATCAGCGCCCGTCGCCAAAACAATAGAGGCCTTGTGCATGCAATACTCGTGCGTCACATCGCTATACGCAAAGACTACCTCTTGGACTTTATGCTCACGGATGAGATCTTCGAGCTTCTCCTCCGCCTCGATCGGAATGCCCTCGGGATACAATTTGCCCGCCAACACCGCCGGATAAGTACGCCCACCGATTTTAGGAATCTGGGTCGCCGTAAACGCCACTACCCGATACTGCTCATTGTCCCGAAACACGGTGTTAAAGTTATGAAAATCTCTACCGGCTGCTCCCATGATAAGTACATTGATTCGATCCGTCATCCTGACCTCCAATAGCGTGGGCATCGTGCCACTATTTAGATTGAACTCGGCTCGTACGCCACCAGACAAACCCCGTGACCCGGGAACCGCTTACCGGAACCAGTTGTAGCAGGCTCTACATTATGAAAACGAGTCTGTCAAGGCGAGTGCCCCAAAGCCCACTGTTGGAGAGAGCTGGAACGGAGTGAACTGGCCGCGAATTGGCGGGAATGGCTTGATCGCAACTATATTTACACATATACTTGTAGAAAGCATTTACGGGCCTGCTTTGGGAGGTGAGCTATGGCGCAATTAGCGATTTATTTGGACGAAGATACCGCCAAACTACTGACGAAGGCGGCGAGGAAGGATCGAGTTAGTCGTTCGGCTTGGGTCCGGGGGGCTATTCGTCAGCAGCTCGAAAACCGATTACCCTCTTCATTCTTTGCAGTGATTGGCAGTTGGGAGGACCAAAGAGATCCGGAAGAAATTTTAGTCTCAATCAGGCAGGGTCTTGACCATCAAGACCGCGATGAAATGGAGTAGGCGGGGCAAACCATGTATTTTCTCGATACGGATATCTGCATTTACCTGCTCACCGGTAGAGTTCCCGAGGTAGAGCGTCGGCTGCGAGATGTGGCATTAAGCGAGATTGGCACTACGGCCATTACCGCCGCGGAGCTTCGTTTTGGAGCCCTTAAGTCAACCAGGCCTCGCCAGAATATGGCGCGGGTCGAGAGTTTTTTGTCTCCACTGGGCTTGGCCGCCTTCGATGACCGAGCCGCGATTCATTTTGCTCAACTCAAAGCTGTGTTGTCCAAATCAGGCAAACTCATTGGGCCGATGGACCTGCTGATCGCGGCAATTTGCTTAGCCAACAAAGCAACTTTAGTGACCAACAATATTCGGGAGTTCTCCCGAGTTCCAGGCTTGCCTGTCGATAATTGGAGCAAAAGAGCATAGAACGCCTTGTAATACCAAGAAAAACCTGTGTTCCCAGCAATTTTTGCCGCATTTGCCGCAGCGGCGAAAATTGGGGTGGTGGGTCGCGTAGAAAAAACGTATGTTGTTTTGTGAGTATATTCGGAATAAGCGATCAGAATCGGGCCCTGGGGGACTCTATGGGGTGGAAAAAGTATGACAAATGGAACCACTTCTGAGTATGTGGGGCTACGAATAGGGAGGAATGGAAAATGAGAATGAGGGTGGTTTTTCTAGTGCTGGTGGTGGGGGCGGGTGGTTGTGCGCATAAGAGTGGTTCAAAAGTGGTGCCTGTTGCCGAGGATGCGCAGGCCAATGGAGAAAATGGTGCGGGGAGTGAATGGGAGAAGCTCAATCAGGAGGTTTTGGAGCTTTATCTTACCGGCAAGTATGACCGAGCAATCGCTGTTGGCAGGAAGGCACTTGCATTGGCCAAGGAAAACGTTGGTCCCAAGCACCTAGATGTTGGCACCAGCCTCAACAACCTGGCAGGGCTGTACGATGCCCAAGGCAAGTACGCCGAGGCTGAACCGCTCTACATGCGCGCGCTTTTGATAAACGAGAAAGCGCATGGCCTGAATCACCCAGATGTGGCCATCTGCCTGAACAATCTGGGCGAGCTATACAGAGCCCAAGGCAAGTACGCCGAGGCCGATTCGCTTTACATGCGCTCGCTTTCGATAAACGAGAAAGCTCTTGGCTTGAATCACCCAGATGTGGCGATACAGCTGAACAACCTGGCGATACTCTACCAAAAACAAGGCAAGTACACCGAGGCCGAGCCGCTCTTCGAGCGCGCGCTAGCGATCAGGGAGAAGGCCCTGGGTCCGGAGTCTCCGAATGTAGCCGCAAGCTTGAACAACCTGGCAGGACTGTACAATACCCAAGGCAGGTATACCGACGCCGAGCCGCTTTACATTCGTTCGCTGGCGATCCGGGAGAAGGTCCTGGGACTCGAACATCCAGGTGTCGCTACGGGCTTGAACAACCTGGCCGAGCTAAAAAAAACCCAAGGCAAGCACACCGAGGCCGAGCCGCTCTACCGGCGCTCGTTGGCGATATGGGAGAAGGCGTTGGGACCAGAGCATCCGAATGTAGCCGCGTGCTTGAACAACCTGGCCGATTTCCACAAAACCCAAGGCAAATACATTGAAGCCGAGCCGCTCTACAAACGCGCGCTGGCGATATGGGAGAAGGCGCTGGGACCAGAGCACCCGAATATAGCCACAATCTTGAATAACATGGCCGGGCTGCACGATACCCAAGGCAAGCACACCGAGGCCGAGCTGCTCTACAAGCGCGCGCTGGCGATTGATGAGAAAGCTCTTGGCCCGAATCACCCCGATGTGGCGAGAGACCTAAACAACCTGGCCGTGCTTTATCGAAACCAAGGCAAGTACACAGAGGCCGAGCCTCTTTACAAACGTTCGCTGGCAATATTTGAGGAGGCCCTGGGGACAGACCATCCCAATGTGGCCACAATCTTAGAGAATCTGGCGGCATTGTATCGGAAAACAAACCGAGACCAAGAGGCCGAGAAACTTGAGCAGCGGGTGGCGAGGATTCGGGCGAAGAAAAGGTGATGGGAGCGACTGCCCAAGGCGGCATGATTTGAACGCTTTGGAAAAAATGAATGATATGAGATTGATAAAGAACTGTATATGAACTATATTAGGACTGTATTGAGAACTGTTGTTGTGAGGGCAGATTATGAAACCATTGAGTGTTACTGATGACATCATTCCTCTGGGCCAGTTCAAGGCTCGTGCTGCGCGGATCATTAAGGATCTTGCCAAGCGGGGCAAGCCATTGGTGATCACGCAGAACGGACGGTCTGCTTTTGTGGTGATGTCTCCCGGCGAGTTTGATCGCATGAGGGAGCGGGAGGCGTTTCTGGTGGCGGTGGCCCAGGGCTTGGCCGATGTGGAGGCCGGGCGGGTCATTGATGATGAGGAACTGGGCAAGCAACTTGATGCCGAGTTTGGGCGGTTGGAGGAAGAATGAAGCTGCGCTGGTCGCGGCGGGCACAGCAGGACCTGTTGGAGATCGGCCGCTTCATCGCCAAGGACAAGCGGGCGGTGGCGCGTAAGTGGGTCGAGCGCTTGCGACGAAGGGCGCGCCAAGCTGCAAAATTCCCGAACTCCGGTCGGGTGGTGCCTGAGTACTCGCGGCCCGAACTGCGAGAAATTCTGCTACAAAACTACCGGATTGTGTACCAGGTAGGCGAAGGTGCCGTCGAGATTCTCACGGTATTTGAAGGTCATCTGCTTTTTCCTGCAGACTCAATTGCCGACAGCGACGAGTAGTCTTGCTTTGTTGGCACTGTGATTCTTGACAAGTGTTGGGCGGTCAGGCATTGCTTGGTTGCCATGACAGAGACGGAAATTAAAAGAGATGTGCCGGCGCCTATCCGGGCGGGTAATTTGATCATGCGTTTCGGGCAGCGGCCTTACATTATGGGCATTGTCAATGTGACGCCAGACTCCTTTTCCGACGGAGGTCAGTTCTTTGATCGGGACCGGGCGGTGGACCATGCCTTGGCGCTGGTGGAAGAGGGGGCGGATATTCTGGACGTGGGTGGGGAGTCGACGCGGCCGGGTTCGGAGGCGGTGACGGCCGAGGATGAGATTGCGCGGGTGGTGCCGGTGATCGAGGCGGTGGTGCGGTTTACCACGGTGCCTATCAGCATTGATACTACCAAAGCGGAGGTGGCCGAGGCGGCTTTGGCGGCGGGGGCGGGGATGGTCAACGATGTCAGCGCGCTGCAATTTGACCCAGAGATGGGCAAAGTGGTGGCGGCGGCTGCGGTGCCGCTGGTGGTGATGCATATGCGGGGGGTGCCCAAGACCATGCAGGCGGGACCGATTGTCTACGATGACTTGATGAAAGAAATTGCGAACTTTCTGCGGGCGGCGATGAAGCGGGCTCAGCGGGCGGGTATAAAGGACAGCCAAGTCATCGTGGATCCGGGCATTGGCTTTGGTAAGGCGCCGGAACACAATTTGATCATTCTCCATCGTCTGGCGCAATTGGCTAGCCTGGGGCGGCCGATTCTGGTGGGCGCTTCTCGCAAGGCATTTATTGGCCAGGTGACGGGCAAAGAGGTGGATCAACGTGTTTTTGGCACGGCGGCGACGGTGGCGGCGGCGGTGGTGGGTGGGGCGGACATCATCCGGGTGCACGATGTAGATTCCATGGGCCAGGTAGCGGCAGTGGCTTATGCCATTGAGAGCGAGACTATGCCCCCGGTTTGAGGGGCGGTAAGGGTGAGATGATGCGGAAGATTTTTGGAACCGACGGTGTGCGGGGGGTGGCCAATGTTGCGCCGATGACTTCGGAGCTGGCCCTGCAATTGGGTCGGGCGGTGGCTTTCTTGTGCCGGAAGGGCAAAAAGCGCAATCGCGTTCTTATTGGCAAGGATACCCGAGTCTCGGGTTATATGCTGGAGACGGCCATGGCCTCGGGCATTTGCTCCATGGGAGTGGATGTGCTGCTGGTCGGGCCTTTGTCGACGCCGGGTATTGCGCTGCTGACCCATACCATGCGGGCTGATGCTGGGGTGGTCATTTCTGCTTCGCACAATCCTTTTCAGGACAATGGTATCAAAATCTTCGCGGCCGATGGGTTCAAACTTCCCGATCAAGAAGAAGAGCATATCGAACAACTCATTTTTGGTGGCGATATCGATCACCTGCGGCCGACCGCCAATTCGGTGGGCAAGGCTTTTCGTATTGACGATGCCGTGGGTCGATACAGTGTGGCGCTCAAGCATGTGTTTCCAGACGATCTATCGCTGACCGGAGTGAAAATCGTGGTGGATTGTGCCCACGGGGCCGCCTATCGGGTGGCGCCCTCGGTGTTCGAAGAACTGGGCGCGAAGGTCATTGCCATGGGGGTCAAGCCGGACGGGCGCAATATCAATCGCCGCTGCGGTTCGCTGCATCCAGAGGCCATGTGTCAGGCGGTGCGTCGGCACGGCGCCCAACTGGGCATCGCTTTGGACGGTGATGCCGACCGGGTGGTGATTGCCACCGAACACGGGGATTTGCTCGATGGCGATCAACTGCTGGCCATTTCGGCTAAGCACATGCAGAACGTACGCACCCTGCGCAAGAAGGCCGTGGTGGCCACGGTCATGAGTAACTTGGGGCTGGAACGGGCCCTGGGCGAAATGGGGGTGAAGCTGGTGCGCACCCCGGTGGGCGATCGATACGTGGTAGAGCGGATGCGCAAGAAGGGTTACAATTTGGGCGGAGAGCAATCCGGCCATTTGATTTTTCTTGATCATGCCACCACCGGAGACGGAGTGGTTGCGGCCCTGATGGTCTTGTCGATGATGCTGCGGGACGGCAAGCCCTTGTCCGAGTTGGCCGGGGTCATGACTCCGATTCCTCAAATCACCATCAACAAAACCGTGGCCGAAAAGAAGCCGATCGAGAAGTTGCCGGCGGTGCAAAAGATCATCCGCCAGGTCGAGGCCGCCTTGGGCGACCGGGGCCGAGTTCTGGTGCGCTATTCGGGAACAGAGAAGAAGGTGCGGGTGATGCTGGAGGGTGACGATTTGGCCCGCATTCAGGCATGGGCCGAGGAAATCGCGGACGCATTCTAAACATATTTATGGCAGGAGAACGCAGATGAAAGAATTTACTCTGGGCATCAATGTTGATCATGTGGCTACCCTGCGACAGGCGCGCGGTACCACCTATCCCGATCCGGTCACGGCCGCGCTGCAGGCCGAATTGGGTGGGGCCGATCAGATAACCATCCACCTGCGCGAAGACCGGCGTCATATCCAGGACCGTGATTTACGCATCATGCGGGCGACGGTCCAGACCCGCTTGAACCTGGAGATGGCTGCCACCAAGGAGATGACCAAGATTGCCTTCGAGTGCAAACCGGATATGGTGACCCTGGTTCCCGAGAAGCGCGAGGAGCTGACCACCGAGGGGGGTCTGGACGTGGCCCTGAACCGGGAGCTTTACAAAGAACAGATTCGCTTTCTGCAGGACGGCGATATCAAGGTCAGTCTGTTTATCGATCCGGATTTGGATCAAATTCGCGCGGCGCACAAGGCCGGCGCGGACGCGGTCGAACTGCACACCGGTTCATTTTGCGATGCCCGCTCTCCGGCCGTATATGAAAAAGAATTGCAGCGCTTGCTCGACGCCGCCAAGACCTGCGCCAAGATCGGCTTGGCGACCTACGGTGGCCATGGACTTAATTTGCAAAACGTGGCGCCGGTGGCGTCGATTTTGGAGATCACCGAGTTCAACATCGGCCATAGCATTGTGGGGCATGCGGTTTTCGTGGGCATGAAAGATGCGGTGGCCGAAATGAAGCGAGCTATCGCCGCCGCCAGAAATTAAGCAAGGAGGGTTCATGGCCACTCCACTATTGACCGCCGAGGCGATGCGCGAGCTCGATCGGGTCACCATCGAAGAGATCGGCATTCCTGGTCCGGTATTGATGGAGGTGGCCGGCCGTGGTTGCGCCGAGGCCGTCGAAGAGTTCTTGCCCACGGACGGTTCGGGATCGATCGCGGTTTTCTGTGGCAAGGGCAACAATGGCGGCGATGGTTTCGTGGCGGCCCGCCACCTGATGCATGCCGGTCATCTGGTGGAAGTGTTCCTGTTAGCCGAGCCGAAGTCGTTACGTGGTGACGCCCTGCTCAATTACGAGATTTTCAAGCGCATCCACGGTTCGGTGCAATCAGTGACCGAGGCCGGGATGTTGGCCAAGTTGAACATCGAAGGCTTCGATGTAATTCTCGACGCTATGTTGGGCACCGGGCTGGTAAGCAATGTGCGCGGCCTGTACCTAGAAGCCATAGAGACCATAAACCAGTGCCCGGTGCCAGTGGTGGCCGTCGATATTCCTTCGGGAATTTCCGCCGATACCGGCGCGATCATGGGCACAGCGCTACGCGCGGCTCAGACGGTTACCTTTGCCCAGCTCAAGGTCGGCCACGCGGTATATCCCGGGGCCAAGCATGCGGGCGAGCTTTCCTTAGTCGATATCGGTATTCCTCCCCGGCTTTGCCCCGAGGGGCCGGGCAGCACCTGGCTGCTGACCGACGAAGATATGTGGGGTCGCTTGGATAAGCGGGAAGCCGATGCGCACAAAGGACGTTTCGGCCATTTGCTGGTGCTGGCCGGGTCGACGGAAAAGCCGGGGGCAGCGGCCTTGTGCTGCCGGGCGGCGGTTCGCGCGGGTGCCGGCTTGGTAACCCTGGCCGGCGACACCGAACTGCTTTCGCGGGCGGTTACGGGCCCGGTTGAGTATATGGGTAAAAAAATCGATGGTTTCGACGATTTGAAAGCATTTGCGCAGGGCAAACAGGCCATGGCCTTGGGTCCGGGTCTGGGTACGGGCAAGGAAACGGCCCGACTAGTCCAAGACTTGGTGGCGAATCTAGCCTTGCCCATGGTGGTGGATGCTGACGGCCTGAACAACTTAGTTGGGCACCTGGACCTGTTGCTCCAGGCTCCGGCCCCGCGGGTATTGACCCCCCACCCCGGAGAGATGGCCCGCTTGCTCGCTTGCACCAGCGCCGAGGTGCAACAAGATCGATTGGGCGCAGCCCGAAAAGTGGCCTTGGAAAACAACTGTGTGGTGGTGCTCAAAGGGGCGGGAACGGTAGTGGCCGATGTCGATGGTTTGGCCTTCGTCAATCCTTCCGGCAATCCGGGCATGGCCTCGGGAGGCACCGGTGATGTATTGACCGGCATGCTGGGCTCTTTGCTGGCCCAAGGTTATTCCGCGCGCGAAGCCGCTTGTCTGGCCGTGTTCTTACATGGGCAGGCGGCGGATAAGGTGGCGGCGGTGGGTAGCCAAAGAGCACTGACGGCCACGGATATTATCGAGGCGCTGGGCGGGGTTTTTCATCATTTCGAGCACTGGCGGGACGAAGATGAAACTTCGCTTGCTTAGCCAATCCGCGCAACAAACCCAAGCGATCGGCAGTTGGCTCGGGGAGCTTGGCCAGGCCGGTGATTGGGTGGGTCTGACCGGCGAGCTAGGCGCGGGCAAAACCTGCTTGGTGCAAGGCCTGGCCTTGGGCGCCGGCGTGCCCGACGAGGTGCCGGTGACCAGCCCTACCTATGTCCTCCAGCATACCTATGAGGGCAGAATCCCGGTGCATCATCTCGATCTTTATCGACTCAAGTCAGAGGACGAACTATACGAGCTTGGCTACCAAGACTTGATAGCCGGGGACGGAATCTGCGCGGTGGAGTGGTTCGAGCAAATTGCCAGTGCCCAGCCCGACTCCGGATTGCGCATAAGCCTTTCCCTGATAGACGAGACCAGCCGAGAGCTGAGCTTGGTCGGAGACGGGAAACGCGGCCGGCAGATTCTGACCGCGCTCAAGACCCGCGTTCCGGACGCTATGCTGATTCCAGTCTAGGTTTGAGACTGTCGATTTTTAGACATCCAAACTAAACACGTCATCCCCGAGTCGTTTTTGTCGGGGACCCAGGTTTCTCTAACATCCTGTATCGCTAGGTTATTCACGAGATCCCCGACAGAAACGACTTGGGGATGACGGCCTTTTTTTCTTGGGGTTTTCCATTTATCGACGGTCTAGGCTTGGCCGGGGCCAAACGGCCTTTCCTTTTTTGAATACCATTTGAGTATGGTTGGCGCCGAATTGATAAATAAGGTTTCGGTAATCCGGGGTGTTCAACACCAGGATGTCGGCCTGTTTGCCCGGCAGCAGCGAGCCGATTGCGCCGTCTAAGTCGAGGGCCTCGGCTGCCCATCGCGTTGCCCCCAACAAGGCCTCGCGCGGAAAGATGCCATTGTAGATACAGGCCATGTTGAGCATCAGGGGTAAATTCTGGCTCATGCAGGAGCCGGGGTTGAAATCGGTAGAGACCGCCAAGGAACAACCGGCATCGGCAAGCATGCGACCGGGCGCATACTGCGATTTGCCCAAAAAATAGGTGGCGCCCGGCAACATCACCGCCGTGGTTTTAGCGTCGGCCAGTTTGGTCGCATCGGCCTCGTTGATTTGTTCCAGATGATCCACGGAACAGGCCCCCAGCTCGATGGCCAAATCGATCGAACCCGAACGCGTCAACTGTTCCGCATGCAGTTTGGGTCGCAGGCCAAGCTCTAGCCCGGCTTCCAGTACCCGCCTGGTTTCGGCCAGAGAAAAGGCGCCTTCTTCGCAAAAGACATCGCAGAAACGGGCAAGATTTTCTTCCGCCACTGCCGGCAGCATCTCTTCTATCAGCAGTTGCAGATAGCGCTCCCGTTTGGCGCGCAGGTTCAGGGGCACGGTGTGCGCGCCCAAAAAGGTGGGTACCAGATCTACGCTGTGTCTTTTATCGGCCTCCCGAATGGCCCGCAGCATTTTTAATTCGCTATCGGTGTCTAGTCCGTATCCGCTTTTGACTTCTACGGTGGTGACCCCGAAGGACAAGAAAGCATGAAGTCGCTGCAGCGCGGTTGCGACCAAGCTGTCGCAAGAAGCCTCTCTGGTGGCCTGGACGGTGGAGAGAATCCCACCCCCTTTGGCCAAGATTTCTTCGTAGCTGGCTCCGGAGATGCGACGAGCAAACTCTTGGGCCCGCGAACCGGCGAAAACCGTGTGGGTGTGGCAATCCACCAGGCCGGGCATGACCACGCAGCCGCCGGCGTCGACGATTTTGGTCTGATCTGTTACCGGAACCGCCTTGGCCAGATCCTGGTCTTTGCCGGCCCAGTGAATCAGGTCACCTTGTACGGCGACGGCCGCGTCTAAGACCAGACCCAAGCCGGCCACCGGATCAGCGCCGGCGTCACCGCGTCCTCCCGAGGCTGGACTCATGGTAAGCAACTGACCAATATTGCGAATGACCAAGTCGACGGTTGTGCTCATGCCTTGCTCCCCCTAGGGAAAAATTGTCAGCCGGTATAAAACTAGACCAAGAAGATAACCTGCACCCAAGGGCAGTTGCAAGCATGGAAACTTCCCTTGCTCAGCAAGTTCCCAGCTCGTATGCTGGCCGCGGGAGGTGCACTATCGGCACCAGACAAGAAATCGGGCTTGCGCTTCTGGTTATGCTGCTGGCCTTGCTGGCCATATTACCGGCGGGGCCTGCTGCTATCCCGCCCGGTGACACCGGTACCGAGACCCAGGGCATGGACTTGGCTGCTCTTTCCGGTGCCCACCGAATTTTGCTGGGCCTGCCCATCGAGCTCAATACGGCGGCGGCCGGCGACTTACAGGCGATTCCCGGAATTGGTCCCGCTCTGTCCAAGCGTATCACTGACTATCGACTGCTACAGGGCGGATTCTCCCGCTGGCAAGATTTGACCGAAGTTAAGGGGATCGGCCCTAAACGCTTGGCCCTTATGCGGCCTTATCTTAGTCTGCCGGTGAGCAAGGAACCATAAGAAAAAAGGAAGCAAGAAGGCGGCTTGACGCGGTGAAACCTAGGCCCTATAATTCAACGTAGTTACAATTTTCCCCGGTTGGATCACGTCGATACCCGCCGGAAACAAAGGAAAGTCATTGAAGCAGAGTCACAAGACAATACTGCTGTGGGTTTTGTTGATAGCGATGTTTGTGTCATTCTATCAGATTTTCTCTGCCGCCCCCCAAGAAGGAAAAGTAATTTCCTTCTCCGAGTTTTGGCAGAAGGTCTCCCGCGACGAGGTTCGGCACGTAACCATCAGAGGGGATGAAATAACGGGTGAGTTTGTCAGTGGCGACAAACCGACCTTTCGGACCCGGGCGTTGCTGACCGACGATCTGATTGCGGACATGAACAAACACGGGGTCGGAGTCACGGTAGAAAAAGAGGAGGACAATCCATTTTGGCAGTCTGCACTGCTGAGTTGGCTGCCGATGATATTCCTTTTTGTCATTTTCATCTTCTTTATGCGGCAGTTGCAGGCTGGCGGTGGCAAAGCTATGTCTTTTGGCAAGAGCAAGGCGCGTCTGCTATCCAACCAGACCAACAAGGTTACTTTTGGCGATGTGGCCGGCGTTGATGAAGCCAAGGAAGAGTTGCAGGAAATTATCGAGTTCCTCAAGAGCCCTAAGAAATTCACCCGCTTGGGTGGGCGAATTCCCAAGGGTGTATTGCTTATGGGTCCGCCCGGTACCGGTAAGACCTTATTGGCCCGTGCCGTGGCCGGTGAGGCCGGGGTTCCGTTTTTCAGCATCTCCGGATCCGACTTTGTAGAGATGTTTGTCGGGGTGGGCGCCTCTCGGGTTCGCGATTTATTCGAACAGGGTAAAAAGCATGCTCCCTGTATCATCTTCGTTGACGAGTTGGATGCCGTTGGGCGCCATCGCGGTGCTGGTTTGGGCGGTGGTCACGATGAGCGAGAGCAAACGCTCAACCAATTGTTGGTGGAGATGGATGGTTTTGAATCCAACGAAGGCGTCATTTTGATGGCGGCCACCAACCGGCCAGACGTTCTGGATCCGGCCTTGCTACGTCCTGGGCGTTTTGACCGCCAGGTCATTGTCCCTCGACCCGACTTGCGTGGGCGCTTAGGCATTTTACAAGTACATTCCCGTAAGGTTCCCTTGGAACCGGGAACCAAACTCGAGGATATCGCTCGCGGTACGCCCGGTTTTTCGGGTGCCGATCTAGAGAACCTGGTCAACGAGGCTGCGTTGAATGCGGCCAAGTTCGATAAAACTTCGGTGGGGCAAAGCGATTTTGAGCAGGCTAAGGACAAAGTGCTCATGGGCAAGGAACGAAAATCCTTGGTCATCAGCGATGAAGAGAAGCGCATTACGGCCTATCACGAGGCGGGACATGCCCTGATCGCCAAGTTGTTGCCCAAGACCGACCCGGTGCACAAAGTCAGCATCATCCCCCGCGGCATGGCGCTGGGCATCACCCAGCAATTGCCCGTTGAAGATCGGCACACGACTTCTCTTAGCTATGCCGAGAGCCGAATCTGCGTGTTGCTCGGCGGCCGGGTAGCGGAAGAGAAGATTTTCAACGAAAAGACCACCGGCGCCGGCCAGGATATCGACCAGGCTACCGAGTTGTCGCGCAAGATGGTTTGCGAATGGGGCATGAGCGATAAGTTGGGCCCGGTGACCTACGGCAAGAAAGAAGAGCAAATCTTCCTGGGCCGGGAGATCGCGCAGCATCGGGATTACAGTGAAGACACCGCCCAGCAGATCGATCGTGAAGTGCGCCGAATCGTGGAGGACGCTTACAAAAAGGTCCAGATCATGATTGATGAGAACATCGATGTTCTACATAAGATGGCCGAGGCCCTGCTGACTTACGAGACGCTGGAAGCTGACGATGTCGACAAGATTGCGCGCGGGTTGGAAATCGATCGACCCAAGCCCCTGGAGACGAAACTGCATAGTCCCGAAGATGTGGACATGGGCGAAACCGAGAAGGGAAAATCCGAGAAAAAGGTTCCTGGCGAGCCAGAGCCCGAGCCGGGCGTGGCCTAAAACCGGGAGGGGCCGGGGCCGACCTTCTCTGCTTGATCGTATCCAATCGCTGTTCTAGAATGCCCAACGGGCGCCGTAATAAAGTGCGGCGCCCGTATTTACTGCGGGCTTATGATGAGGGAAGGAGAGGGAGGCATGGTCGAAAAAGCGCCAATGACACCAGAGGGCTATCAGGCATTGAAGGTAGAGCTCAAACGATGCAAAACCGAAGATCGTCCGCGCATTATCCATGATATTGAAACTGCGCTTGATCACGGCGATTTGTCAGAGAATGCCGAATACGACGCCGCCAAAGAGGCCCAACAGCAGTTGGACCAAAAAATGAAAGAAATTGAGGACAAACTCTCTCGGGCCCAGGTAATCAGACCCGAAGATGTAAAGGGTGATCATGTTGTTTTTGGGGCCCGGGTGGTTTTGACCAGGCTGGATAACGATGCCCAAGTGTCTTACCAAATTGTTGGCGAAGACGAGGCCAGCCGAGCGCAGAAGAAGATTTCGGTTCTTTCACCCCTGGCCCGGGCCATGATCGGCAAATCGATAGGAGATCTTTTTGTGGTACAGACTCCTGGCGGGGAGCAAGAATATGCAGTGGAAGAAATTCATTTCGGGTAGAACTTTCGCCTTTGGGCTGGTCGCGTGCCTGTTCACGCTGAGTGCTTGCTCTCCGGTTAATGGATTGCTGCGCAAGGGCGATGCCTTGGCGGCCGAGAAGAAATATGGAGAGGCGCTGGCGGCCTATGTCGAAGCCGACCAGAACGAAAAAAAATCCGTTGATGGCCTTTGTCGCGCCGGCAACCTGCAGCTACGGCTACGCAAGCCCGATCTTGCCCTCAAAGCCTTTGAAGCCGCGCTAGAAAAAGTGCCGGAATCGAGTCAGGCCTATCTGGGCATGGCGCGGGCCTACTTGCATAAGGGAGTGATGGCGACCGCGGTCCAGGCCCTGGACAAATCGATAAAACTCAATCCGCAAAATGCCGAGGCCTATTTCGTAAAGGCCAAAATGCTCAAGCGCCTGGGCAAAAAGAAGCAAGCCGTAATAGAATTGGAAAAAGCCGTTAAGCGAGATCCTTCCCTTACCGCGGCCCATATGCTTCGTGGTGACATTTTCTTCTCAGCCGGCGAGCTGAAGCCGGCGCTCAAATCCTACATCGCGGCTTTGCGTACCAATCAAAACAATACCAAGGCCCTGGTGCAAGTAGGACGCACTTATCTGTTGGCCGGCAAATATCAGAGCGCCCAAAAAACTTTGGAACGAGCGGTGCTGGCCGGTCGGAAGAACGCCTGGGCCCATTTTTATTTGGGGGAGGCCTTGTCTCACGGCCGCCAGGTGGAAAAAGCGATTATTTCCTTTCAGAAGGCACTGCGAGAGAACCCGAAGCTGGGTATGGCCCATGTGCGTCTGGGGCAGATCTACGAAGGCAACCTGATGGCCGATCGGGCCCACACGGCGTATCGAAGAGCCGTGACCGTCGACCCCAAATGTTTTGAGGGCTATGTGAATCTGGCGCGTATGCAGCTCGATGGAAAAAATAAAAAGAAGGCGGCCAAAACTTTGCAGAAGGCCCTGAAAGTCAACGCCGCCTGTATCCCGTGCCGGGTGTTGCTAGGACGTTTGCAGGTCGAAAGCCGACGCTATTCAAAAGCCATCGGAGTGCTGGAGAAAGTCGTGCAGACTGATTATCAGAACAACGAAGCCCACTATTTCCTGGGCTTGGCCTATGTCGGCGCCGGTTTGCTCGACAAGGCCACGATAGAATACAACGCCTTGGCCTTGGCCAACGACGAAGAAAGAGCCAACGCGTTGCGTATCCAAATCGAAAAGAAGGGCCAGCGGTAATCGACATCGCTTCGGAATGCCTGTGTCTCACACTTCCCAGGATGAACTGCAAAACTCAATCCAATATATAACCGGGGTCGGGCCGGTCCGGGCAGCCCGTTTTGCCGGGCGCGATATTCGTACGGTCTCGGATGCCTTGTTTTTCTTGCCGCGCGCCTATGAAGATCGACGCTTGGTCCGTACCATTCGCGACCTGACCATCGGCGAGCGCGCCTCCTTTTCGGCGGAGATACTCGATTTTGGTGCGCGCAACATTGGCTACGGTGGCCGTGGTGGCCGTGGGCGCAGGTCTATGTTCGAACTGCTGGTCGGCGATGGTTCCGGCAAGATACGCTGTCGCTGGTTTCACTTCAACCAGGCCACTTTCGCAAAGCGATTCAAGCGCGGAGAGATGGTTCGCATTGCCGGAAAAGTCACTGCCTATCGCGGTGCCAAAGCTTTGGTGCATCCCGACGTGGAGAAAGAAGGCAGTGCCAGTGAATTTGCCGGCGAGGATTTTGGCGCGATTATTCCCCGCTATGCCGAGATAGAAGGCGTATATCCCAAGATCGTAAGGCAAGTGATGCGGCGGATTGTCC
>JAUVBB010000421.1 GCA_030591445.1 Deltaproteobacteria bacterium
GACCAGGGCTATCTGGAATTCGACGCCGAGCGGCCCTGCGGCGATTTCGGCGCCATTATCGACAATTTCTATCCCGGCAACTACGAGATTCAACTGATTGGACTCTGCCGGGCCGGCTGGATCACCCACGAGAGCTGGTACCAGATCGATATCGATTCCGGCATCAACGATTTCGGCACCCTAAGCCTCGACTACCAGGGTCCCTGCGCTTAGGCTGCTTTAGTCTTTGCGCTTGCGCTGGCGGTCGGTGCCAGCCCAGATAGGACGCCCGGCGGCGGGCAGGATACGCTTGCGGATACGAACGTCGCCGGGAACCACTTCGACCATTTCGTCATCCCGAATCCAGTCCAGGCTTTGCTCCAGCGACATCAGCCGCGGTGGGGCACACACAGTGGCCTCATCCTTGCCGGCCGCGCGGGTATTGGTGAGTTTCTTGGGCCGCACGGCGTTGAGGTTGAGATCGTTTTCGCGGGTGTGCTCGCCAATCACCATGCCCTCATAGACCTCGGTACCCGGGCTCACGAACATTTGGCCGCGCGGTTGCAAGTGGAACAAGGCGTAGGGGGTGGTGCGCCCGGCCCGATCCGAGACCAGGGCCCCGGTTCCCCGCTGGGCAATCGGCCCACTCCAGGGCATCCAACCGTCGAACAGGCTGTGCTGGACCACGGTGCCGCAGGTAGCCGTCAGCAGGTGGCTGCGCAGCCCAAACAAGCCGCGGGTCGGTACCCGGTGCTCAAGCCTGATGCGCGAACCGTCCTGTTGCTGATCGACCAAGGAAGCATGGCGCTTGCCCAAAGCCTCGGTGACCGCACCCACGTACTCGGGGGGCACGTCGATCACCAGCAGCTCGACCGGCTCTTCCAGGCCCTTGGGCCCCTGCCGGGTCACTACCTGGGGATTGCGCACGCACAGTTCATAGCCCTCCCGGCGCAGATTCTCGATCAGAACCGCCAACTGCAAATCTCCGCGCCCCAGCACCCGAAACTGCTCTGGGCTCTCACCATCCTCTACTCGAATGCTGACATTGGCGTAGGCTTCTTTGTACAGGCGATCGCGCAATTGACGACTGGTAAGAAAACGACCGGCCAATCCGGCCATGGGACCGTCATTGATCTGAAAAATCATACTGACCGTGGGCTCATCGACCTTTATGCGCGGCAGGCTACGTGGATGCTCTGGATCACAGATGGTGTCACCAATGCTCACCTCGTCGATGCCGGCAATGGACACGATGTCGCCACAGTGAGCCTCGTCTTGCGCCACGCGCTTTAAGCCGTGGAAGGTAAAAATCCCCACCACCCGAGAGCTGGCGGTCTGGCCTTCTTTGTCCATCACCGCCACCATCTGGCCGGTGCGCAGGCTCCCAGACAACACCCTACCGATCACCAGCCGGCCTACGTAATCATCATAGGCGAGCTGGTTGGCCTGCAAGCACAAGGGCTGCTCACTCAAATCTTTCGGGGCCGGCAAAGTTTCCACCAGAACCTCGACCAAAGCCTTCAGGTCGTGTCCTGGTTCGGCCAGCTTGCGGGTGGCCGTTCCCTCGCGGGCCACCAGATACAAAACCGGGAAATCGAGCTGCTGCTCGTCGGCGCCCAAATCGATGAACAAGTCATAGACCTCGTCGAGCACTTCTTCCGGCCGCGCATCCTTGCGATCAATCTTGTTGATGGCCACCACCACCGGCAAGCCCCGCTCTAGGGCCTTACGCAAAACAAATCGGGTCTGGGGCAAAGGCCCCTCGGCCGCATCGACCAATAACAGAACCCCATCGATCATGCGCAGAGTGCGCTCCACTTCGCCGCCGAAGTCGGCGTGTCCTGGGGTATCGACGATTTGTAATGTGTTGTCACCAAAGCTCACCGAGGTACACTTGGCCAAAATGGTGATGCCCCGCTCGCGCTCCTGGTCATCGGTGTCCATCGCCCGATCTTGCACCTCTTGGTGATCCTGATAGACACCGCTCTGGCGAAACAAGGCATCGACCAGGGTGGTCTTGCCGTGATCTACATGGGCAATAATGGCTAAGTTGCGCAGTCGCGCACAATGTGTTTTAGAATCTATCAATTAGACACCCGTCCTTGTTCTCCCCGCAGGCTCCATAAGGCATATTGGTCGCCGGGTCAAGCATCGTATCTTTCCCTAGCTCGTATTTTGGAAGCACTTGTAAAAAAGTGTATAAATAAATACCTTCTAGTCTATGACCGTCAACCCGCTAGCGCCACCTTCCAATTCTATCTTATTGTCCGCCTTCCGGTCCCATTTTTCTCTGCCGCCCGAGAAAAACCGCCTGATCTTGTTGGGCAAGATAGCCCGGGCCTTTTCGCGCATGCCTTACGAGAACCTGAGTAAAATTGTCAAAGAGGCCAGTCTGGGGCGCACGGAGAATACTCGGCGGCCACCGGACGAGGTTTTTCGTGATCATATCTCCCTGGGCACCGGCGGCACTTGTTTCTCACTTACGGCGGCCTTGCTCCACTTGGTACGATCACTGGGTTTTGCCGCCGAGCCCATCCTGGCCGATCGCAAATACGGTGCCGACACCCACTGCGCTTTGCTGGTCTGGATCGAGGGTCGGGCCCATCTGCTGGATCCCGGCTATCTGATCGTCGATCCGCTGGTCTTGCCCAGCCAGCAGGCAAAGGAAATCAAGACCGAATTCAATCGCCTACGCCTAACGCCGCATGAGCAAGACGATCGGGTGGACTTGCACACGCTATCGGCAAATGGGTCCAACTACCGTCTGACCTTCAAGACCACGCCGGCCGATGCGGGCGAGTTTTTGCGCGCCTGGGATGACTCTTTTAGTTGGGACGGCATGCGCTACCCGGTGGTCACCTGCGTCCGGGATGCCGAGCAGCTGTACTTGCAGGGCAATCGCCTCCAGGTGCGCGATCACCAAAAAGTGCGCCGCCATGAAATTCCGCCGGACGAGCTCATTGCTAAAATTGCCACCGAGTTCGGTATCGCCCCGTCCCTGGTCGCCCGCGCCCTCGCCATCCTCAAACAAAAGGGAGAGGATCATGGCCAAGCTTGAGCCCGCCTTGCCGGTCAAACTGCTGGTGGCCGTGTTGTACCGCGAGGCCGCGGCCTGGAGCGAGGCGCTATCGGCCCTGCGCGCGCTTTGGGGCGAGATCGATTTCGAAGGTCATGATCACGCCTTCGATCTAACCGATTACTATGAGGCCGAGATGGGCAGCGGCTTGTGGCGGCGCTTGCTAAGCTTTGGCCACCTGGTGCCCCCGGAAAACCTGGGCGCGGCCAAGCTGCGCTGCAACCAACTCGAGGACGAGCTGGCCGGCCCCGCCGGACGACGGGTCAACCTGGACGTGGGTTACCTGGATAACGGCAAGATCGTCTTGGCCAGCGTCAAAGCCGCCGCGCACAAGATCCACCTGGGCGCCGGGGTCTATGCCGATCTGTGCGGCCGTTACGGCCATGGCCACTACCAGCCTTTCGAGTGGACCTTCCCCGATTTTCGTGACGGCCGCTATGACACCGAACTCGGCGCAATTCGTGCCACTTATCTTCGCCAACTCAAAACCAGCAGACCCAAACGTTAGGCCAAAGGAGCCCCCTTGGAAATCAGCCAGGATATGATCGAATTCTATTTGAGCCACGTGCTCGATCTGGCCATCGCCATCCACGGCGCCCCGCCGGAGGAGTTGCGCGGCTATGATCGACACATTGCCGAAATGGCCGAAAAGGCCAGCCGCAGTGGCGAGCTCGATATCCTGCGCCGTGGCTTGGAACACATTCTTTGCACACCAGAGCTTGCGGCCGCCGAGCTGAGCCAAAGCGCTTATTCCTGGTCAGAGAAAGAGGTCCGCCGGGTGCTCGCCTACATTCGTAAGCAAGTCTGGCCCGAGGCCGGCGAAATCGACCAGGCAGAGGCCGCCGCTTGTAAGCTGGTTCCGCAATCACTCTCGGCCTGGCGCCAGCGCGAGCCAGAGGAAATTTAGTCCCCGCCTTAGCTATCGAGACTGTCAATTTTTAGACATCCCAACCAAAAAAGCCCCTGAGTCGTTTTGAGACTGCCGATTTTTTGGACATCCAAAGTAAAAAAGTCATCCCCGAGTCGTTTTTGTCGGGGACCCAGGTTTCTCTAACATCCTGTATCGCTAGGTTATTCACGAGATCCCCGACAGAAACTTTTCGGGGATGACGTCCTTTTTTTCTTGTGATTTTTCATTTATCGACAGTCTCAGCTAGCAGCACCGGCCCAGCCTTTCTGTAACACCCGATAAGCGTTGTCGTAGAAAATTTTCTGGATTTCCTGCGCGGAGAAGTGCTCAGCCAGCCGATGGGCAAGAGTAGGCAATTGAGACGGATCGCGACAGCCGTTGATGGGGCGGATCAAGCCGTCGAAATCGGTACCGATACCAATGCAGGAGACATCGCCGGTGATCTTCTTGATATGCAAGATGCTGTTGATCAAATCGGAAAACCCATCTCCGATCGAATGGTAGCGGTCATGGGGGCTGGCCAGCCAGCGGCGGGAAAGAATGAGACCCAGCACGCCGCCTAGTTGGTGAAACTGTAGTATCTCTTCATCGGCCAAGTTGTACTCGTGGGCAAAGAAATGCTGCAGGCCTACGTGCGAGGCCACCAGCGGTCGGCCCTCGGCCCGGCACAGATCGTAGATAGCGCGCCGGGCGTGCGGCTGGCTGTGGGCCACATCAATCAAGATACCCATGCGCAACAACTGCCGCACCAGGGGTTCGGCCAGCATGCCGTCGTCATCCCAGCGCCAGGTCGCCCGCCGCATCTGCACCAGCTCATCATCAGGCCTTATTTGCTCTTGGGCTCCCGTTTTCCGACAGATGATCTCGGTCCCGTTGGTCTGGGGGCTAAACATATTGTCCCAAAAGTGGGCCAGGCCGATCATGCATACCCCGCGTCGCTGCAAAATCTCTAGCCGGGCCACGGTCTGGGCCCAAAAACTCTCTCGATCCTGGCCGGGCACCAGCCCATAGCCCAACGCGTGGGCACCCTCGACGGCATGAATCAGGGCGATGTCGTCCGCCGGCAGCTGCCCCAACTCGGCCAACGATCGGATCAGCCTGAGTTTGCGCCCCCCTTTCGGTACCCGGCGGTTGGTCTGGGCCACCGACTCTTCCAGGCTATCCATCATGGTCAAAAGCGTCTGCCAAGAATCAGCCTGACACAGCTTCCGGTAAAATCGGGGCGCCAGCCAGTGAGCGATTCTGCGCGCGCGCGGTCGCAAACCGTGGCGGACAAAACCCTGCTCAATCACATAATGGGTCGCCATCATCACCCGCAGTGGCGCCCGGCTTAAATTGGCATACTGGGTTCGAAAAGACAGCGGATTCCAAAAAGGCCCGCCCGGAACCCGGGCATGAAAACTCTTACCCACATAAGGCAAGTAATGCATTTTCAGACTAGGATGCGCGTGTAAATCGATCAGTTCGGTCATGAACTCTTCCCTAGCCGACCCGGGATTCAGGGGCAGGCCAGCTTTTGTTCCAAATAGGATTTTCGCAAGCCGATGAAGTCGCTTACGCTTTGCTGGGCGGCTTCGAACTCGGCCATGGTCTGGTTCAAATCCTGGCTGTCTTCGGCCACCGCCCCGGCAATGCTTTGGCCCAGGGCCTGGATGAGCTTGGGTATGCGGCTGGTCCAGCCCGGGTCGTTGAGGTAGGTGCAGATCTGCTGTTCATAAGCTGCACGCAACTCGGCGTCGATGAAGATCAGATGGATGGCCATATTGGCCCAGGTGGCGTCAGTGCCCACCTCGATATCATCCAAGAAGATACCGTTGAGCCACCAGCCATCGGTGCGAAATTCGTCGCAAATGGGATTGTTGTCGACCATGTCCCACAGGCAACCAAAGGTCAGATCCATGTCCACCGGGTAAAATTCCCAACGGGCAAGGCCCTGGTGCAAACGCTGAAAGAAATAGAAATTGTTGGTGACGTGATCGTGGGACTGAATGATGGCCATGATGGCCAGGTAGCGCACGAAAGCGTCGGTGTCGATCGCTTCCCGGGTACGCTTTGATTGGCCTTGCGCGTCTATGAAGTCTTGCCACAGCTTGTCTTCGATCAAGGTGCTCAACGGGGTAAAATCCAGTTCATTGCCGGTTTTCCGGTCGTAGAACAAAGGGTATTGATCCCTGCTGTCTTTGGGAGTCAGGGCCCCCAAGTCGTCGTCGTCATAGGCCTCGTACAAGGGCCGGTCACGGTCGCGGCCGCGTACGGTCAAAAACTTGGGACCGATGCGCTCGACCTCCACCATCAGGCCGTAATAACTACCGTTGAGAAACAACCTGACATAGCGGGCACGCGGAC
>JAUVBB010000521.1 GCA_030591445.1 Deltaproteobacteria bacterium
ACCTGTCTCATCGGCGCCGTGGGACTCTTGCCCGCCATCTGTCTGGTTTTACGTCCCCGTTTCCTTGAACCCAAAAATCTGCTAGAAGCATCTTTACCCCAGATGGGAGGTTGACATGAAGACCACGATATTTTTCTGTATAATTTCTTGGCTCAACCCTTTTGCGAGCCTGCCCAACGCCCAAGCCAAAGATCCCACCGCGGTAGAGATCATGGAAATGGCGGTCAAGAATATCAAACTTGACGGCGCCGAGGCCATCGCCACCCTGACCATCTACGATGCCAAGGGCAACAAGAGAGTGCGCAAAACCGCCACCGTCAGCAAGCTCTTTGACAAAGGCATGACCGAAAAGAGGCTGATTCGCTTCGTGGCCCCGGCCGATGTCAAGGGCACCGGGCTGCTGACTTTCGATTATGAAACCAAGACTGACGACATGTGGCTCTACCTGCCGGCCCTGCGCAAAACTCGGCGCATTGTCGCCTCCGAGAAAGCAAAGAGTTTCATGGGTTCCGAGTTCACCTACGCGGATATCACGCCACCCCGGGTGGAGGATTTCAAACACAAGATCCTGCGCAGCGAGCCCGCCGACGGCGTTGACTGCTGGGTGGTGGAATCCGTGCCCAACAACGAAGATATCGCCGATGAAAACGGCTTCTCCCGCAAGGTCAGCCATATTGGCAAGGCAGACTATACCATTCGCAAGTCCTTGTATTACGACCTGGACGGTGATTTGCACAAAGAGATGACCGTGCGGCGGGTAGAAGAAATAGACAAGGAAAAACACCGATTTCGCCCCATGCACCTTGAAATGCTCAACAAACAAAACAAGCGGCGTTCGGAGATGACCATGGACAAAATCCAATTGCGGCGCGATATTCCAGACACTTACTTCACCACCCGCTACCTGGAAAGATAAACAAAGAAAGAGACTTCATGCTGATCAGCGAATATCTGGCCGAAGAGTGGAAACCAGCTTTGGGCTGCACCGAGCCGGCTTCCATTGCCTTTGCCGCTGCCACCGCCGCCAAACAAGTCGAAGGCCCGGTAGAATCCGTCAGCCTGTCTTGCGACGCCCGTATCTACAAGAACTGCTACGCCGTCGGCATTCCCTTTTCTGACCATCGGGTGGGCATACTCTGGGCCCTGGCCGTCGGCAGTCTATTGCCCGATCCCAGCCTCGAACTTGAGTGTTTCCGCCAAATCGATGGCAACATCCTGGCCGAAGCGGAAAAACGAATCGCGGCCGGCGTGATTCACGTTGAGGTCGACACCGGCAAGGAAGATCTTTTCATCGATTGCCGAGTGGTCCGCAGCAAAGGACAAGGTCGCGCCGTTATCGAAGGCCAACACACGCGCCTGGTGCACGTAGAGAAAAACAGCCGGCCGGTATCCCTGCGCAAGGTCGATGCGGTAGCACCGAGCACCCCACATATCCGCGAGCGACTCTGCGGGCTCAACTTCGAGCAATTGGTAGAGCTGGCCCGCAGTCTGACCCCCAAGGACCGCCAAGAACTACGACGGGGCGCCGAGCTGAATCTGGCCATCGCCGAGCATGGCTTGACCCTTTTCCCTGAGCGTTTCGTCGAAATGGCGCGACAGGACTCTTTGAGCCAAACCAGTCGCCTGGTCTGCGCCGGGGTCTACGCCCGCATGTGGGGAGAAGACTTCACGGTGATGACCCTGGCCGGCTCGGGCAACAAGGGCATCGTCTGCTCGGTACCAATTTTTCATTGGGGGCAAGAGCAAGGCAAATCCAAGAGCGACATAGACGAGGCGCTGGCGCTGGCCTGCCTGGTGACCTCGGTCACGACCCACCATTTGGGAACCCTGAGCGCGGTATGTGGCGCCTCCAATGCCGCCGGCTTGGGTCTGGCCGCCGGCCTGGTCTTGCTGGAGGGCGGTGGGCCCAAAGAGATTTCCATGGCGGTCAACAACATGGTGGGCAATGTCACGGGCATGATTTGTGACGGGGCCAAAATCGGCTGTGCACTCAAGACCATGACTGCCGTCGATACTGCTTTTCGCGCCACCTCGCTGGCCCTGAGCAATATTGGCATCCCCTACTCCGACGGGATCGTAGGCGCCGACGGCATGGACTCTTTGAAAAATGTCGGCCGTATCGCCACCCGTGGCATGCTGCATACCGATGAAGAAATTTTAAAAATCATGCAAGAGAAATTGCGCTCTTTCGACGGGAAGAACTCAGCCGGCAGTCGTATCGCCCCTATTAAAAACCACAGTTCTTGAGAACTAAAACGGGTCA
Source organism: Deltaproteobacteria bacterium (assembly GCA_030591445.1). GTDB lineage: Bacteria > Myxococcota > B64-G9 > B64-G9 > B64-G9 > JAUVBB01. Next base: position 2,264 of record JAUVBB010000521.1, read on the forward strand.
CTAAGTGGTTGCCCCAGCCATAGACTGCGTGTATGGTAATCCAAAATTGGGAGACTAATGTGGCACAATTATTAGAATTGGAAGAAGATCAGATCATCCGAGCCATGAAGGAGCTGGGCTTTACCGTAAGCGACGCGCGCGTGTATCTGGCTCTGCTCGGCACCCATCCGGCCACCGGCTACGAGTTGGCGGCTTCTTCCGGCGTACCGCGCTCGGCGATCTATAACGTGCTTCGGCGCTTGGACAAACTGGGTTTGGTCAATTCCATCAATGAAAAACCGGCCCGCTATGTGCCTTTGTCACCGCAGAATCTGGTACAACTCATCGAATCGCGTTTTTCACGCACGGTAGAGGATCTCAAGAGTTCACTAGAGTCGCTATCAGCCCGCGCCCCAGAAGTGGCCACCTGGACCAGCCGCGGATACACGGCCATGCTGGATCGCGCCCGCGACTTGATTACCGGTGCCGAAAAAACCGTCTTCGCCGCACTATGGAAACGCGAGGCAGAGCAACTGACCACACCCTTTCGCCAGGCCTTGGCCGCCGGGGTCGAGGTGGTGATCTTCTCGTTCAATCGCCTGCCGGACGATATTGGCGAAACTCTTTGTTACGGCATTGCCGAAGACAAACTCGAGAAATACTGGCGGCACAAAGTCATCATCATCTCCGATCAGCAACGGGCATTGATCGGCGGCGCCGATCAGAGCAACGATAACCGCTCGGTGGTCACCGAAGAATCGTCCCTGGTGGAGATGGCCATCTCCAATCTAGTGCTCGACATCACCTTGTTCGGCCAGCGCACCGAACGCGATCTTTCCAAGATCATCACCGGGCTGACTTCCCACTTGGCTCCAATAGAAGACCTGGTTAGCGAAGCCCTGGACAATTCCTGAGCAAAGCATCAACTCAAATCTTGGGCCAGTTCCTCGATGCCTTCTATGGTCAGGGTCTTCATGGGAAACACATGGCGGATCATGCGAATCGAAGGCGCGTGCCACATGCGCTGGCTCATGGGGTTGATCCAGGCGCAATGGGCAAAGTGTTCGGCTAGCCGCTGGAGCCAAATGATGCCCGGGGTATCGTTGCGGTCATCCCAGTGGATGGCGCCGAAGCGTTCACTGAGTTCACCCGGATACATATAAGCGTCGCCAACCACGACCAAACGAGTGTCTTTGCCCATGGTTTCTATCAAGCGCTGGGTGGGAATTGGCTGTTCGAAAGCAGCGTCCTGATACACTTCTCCGTAAATGCAGTTGTGAAAGTAAATATGATCGAAGCGCTTGAAATGGCGGGCACCATGGGCCGCGGAAAATAACAAATTAACCAGGTGGCGATAAGGCTCCATGGATCCGCCCACATCCATGGCCAACAACAAACGCATGTCGTGCCGGCGGGGCGCGCGGAAAACCAGTTCCAACTCCCCAGCTTCGCGGGCAGTACGATCGATGGTGCCTTCTACATCCAATTCATCCTGCCGGCCATCCCGACGCAAGGCTCTGAGTTTGCGTAGCGCCACGCCCAGTTGCCGGGTGTCGAGGACCAGATCGTGGCGGTGCTCGCGAAAGCGCCGCGCCGCGGCTACCTGAACCGCCGAGCCCATGCGACCCTGCCCACCCACCCGAATGCCACCAGGATGGTAACCGCTGTGCCCAAAGGGCGAGGTACCCCCGGTGCCGACCCAACGACCGCCGCCATCATGGCGTTCTTTTTGCTCGGCCAAACGTTGTTCAAACATCTCGCGCAGCTTGTCCACATCCACGCTGTCGAGCACCGCGCGCAAGGCCGGGTCAATGGGATAGGGGCGGATGGATTCCTCCAGCCAGCGCCAGATGTCCTCTTCGATGGGCGTCAAGTCCTCGCAACCTTCGAAGGACTCGGCAAAAACCCGGTCAAAGTCATCAAAATAGGATTCGTCTTTGATCAATACCGAGCGAGCCAGCGAATAAAATCCGATCAAGGACGAGCCGTGCAGGCCACGGGCCATGCCTTCGACCAATACCCGCCATTCGGTAGGCGTAACCGGGAGGCGACGCTCTTTCAGGCGATAAAAGAA